>JBEBXZ010000382.1:0-3360 GCA_040391335.1 Dokdonella fugitiva
CCGCCAGCGCTCCGGCGAAAGCCATGGTCCCGGTGAAGCCGAAGGTCCGTGCCGCCAAGCCCAAGCTTGCAAAGACCGCGGCACCGAAGGCCGCGCCGCGCAAGCGCGTCAAGCCCGATCTGCAGAAGGACGTGTTCGACGTCCTGCACGGTGTCGTGAAGAATGCGCTCGAAGATCTCAAGGCGCGTGATACGCGCGAGATCGACGTGCGTGGCAAGACCTCGGTCACCGATGTGATCTTCGTCACCAGCGGCACCTCGACACGGCATGTGAAGTCGATTGCCGACGAAGTGGTCAAGGCCGCGAAGCAGGCGGGCCTGCCACCGATCGGTGTCGAGGGTCAGCGCGAGGCCGAGTGGGTTCTGGTCGATCTGGGCGATATCGTCGTCCACGTCATGCTGCCGCGCACGCGCGAGTTCTACGGACTCGAACGCCTGTGGACCGTCGGCGATGACGAGCATCCCGAAAAGCTCGCGGGCTGATCGCGCCAGCGCATGCGTACCCGCCTGATCTCGGTCGGCGAGCGCATGCCCGCCTGGGTTGCCGAGGGTTTTGCGGAATACCGCAAACGCCTGTCGCGCGAGCTGCCGCTGGATCTTGTCGAGATTCCACTCGGCAATCGAGGCAGGAGCCGCCGCGAGCCGCAGCGCGCCATGAATGACGAGGGCAATGCGGTGCTTGCCGTGTTGCCGAAGGACATCCACGTCGTTGCGCTCGATGGCCGCGGCAAGCCGTGGTCGAGCGAACAACTGGCCGAACAACTCGCTGCGTGGCGCATGCAGGGTCGCGACCTGGCGATCCTCGTCGGCGGCCCGGACGGTCATGCGCCAGCGGTGCTCGAACGTGCGCAACAACGCTGGTCGCTGGGTCCGTTGACCTTGCCGCACATGCTGGTGCGTCTGGTCGTCGTCGAGCAGTTGTATCGCGCGGCGACGATGCTCGCGGGGCACCCCTATCACCGCGCCTGAGTGCGGACACGGGTGCCCTGATCGTCCGCCGATGCTTGCTCGTGACTTCGGAATCACGTCCGGAGCGGGCAGGATCCGCTTGTTTCCATTCAGGATTTCCGCTCGTGATCCATCTCGCTTCCCGCTCGCCGCGTCGCCGGCAACTGCTGCAACAACTCGATGTCGCATTCGAGGTGCTCGATGTCGAAGTGCCGGAAGTGCGTGCCGCGAATGAAACGGCGACCGACTACGTGAGCCGCGTCGCGCGCGAAAAGGCGCAGGCCGGACTGGCCGCCCTGGGCCATGCACCGGACGCATGGGTCATTGGTGCGGATACCGAGGTCGTGCTCGACGGCGAGGTTTTCGGCAAGCCACGCGACGCGGACGATGCCGTGCGCATGCTCAGGCGACTGGCCGGGCGCAAGCATGAGGTGATGTCGTTCGTCTGGTGCGTCAGCACGATGGCGGCGGAACATGCGGCATCACTGTCGCAAGTCACGTTCGCCGCGATGTCCGACGCTGAGATCGCCGCCTATGTGGCTACCGGTGAGCCTTTCGGCAAGGCCGGTGCGTACGCGATCCAGGGGCGGGCCGCGGCGTATGTGGCACATCTGGGAGGAAGCTATTCGGGTGTGATGGGGCTGCCTTTGCACGAAACCGCAGGCTTGCTCGCGCGCATTCGCGGATGAAACCCTTGTAACACTGCGCGATTCGTGCCGTCGGGATTCGACAAGAGGCGCCCGCGCCAGCTATAAAACACTTCAATTCCTGGCGCCAAGTGCTTGTCGTGTCCGAAGAAATCCTGATCAACGTCACTCCGCGCGAAACGCGGGTCGCGCTCGTGGAAAACGGCATGCTGCAGGAATTGCATGTCGAGCGCGCCAGCCGACGCGGCTATGTCGGCAATGTCTACAAGGGAAAGGTCAGTCGCGTCATGCCCGGCATGCAGGCGGCGTTCGTCGAGATCGGGCTGGATCGCGCCGCTTTCCTGCATGCCTCGGACATCATCCGGCCGCATTCGCCCCTGCTCAGCGACAACGGCGACAGCGCGCCGGCTACGACACCACCGATCAATGAACTGCTGCGCGACGGGCAGGATATCGTCGTCCAGGTCGTCAAGGATCCGATCGGCAGCAAGGGTGCGCGCCTGACCACCCATCTTTCGATTCCTTCGCGCTACCTCGTGTTGCTGCCTTACAGCACCGTGCTGGGTGTTTCGGTGCGCATCGAGGACGAGACCGAACGCATGCGGCTCAAGGAGATCCTCGCCGAATCGATCGGCGAGGATCCGCTCGGCTACATCGTGCGCACGAATGCCGAGGGGCAGAGCGCGGAAGCGCTGGCCGAGGACATCGACTATCTCGGCAAGCTCTGGAAATCCCTGCGCGAGCGCATGGCCGAAGCGCGCGTCGGCGCGCGCATCTATGAAGACCTTCCGCTCGCCTTGCGCGCGCTGCGCGATCTCATGCACCCCACGATCGAAAAGGTGCGCATCGACTCGCGTGAAACCTTCGAGCGTGCACAGAACTTCACGACCCAGTTCATGCCGGATCTTGCCGAGCGCCTCGAACATTATCCGGGCGCACGGCCGATTTTCGATCTGTATGGCATCGAAGACGAGATCCAGCGTGCGCTGAAGAAGGAGGTGCCGCTGAAATCAGGCGGCTACCTGATCATCGACCAGACCGAGGCGATGACCACGATCGACGTCAACACCGGCAGCTTCCTCGGTACGCGCAACCTTGAGGAAACCGTGTACCGCACGAATCTCGAGGCGGCCCAGTCGGCTGCGCGTCATCTTCGACTGCGCAATCTGGGCGGCATCATCATCATCGATTTCATCGACATGGTCGACGAGGAACACAAGCGCCAGGTGATTCGCCAGCTCGAGAAATCCCTGTTGCGCGATCATGCGAAAACCACGGTGTATGACATGTCGCCACTCGGCCTGGTCGAGATGACGCGCAAGCGCACGACGGAAAGCCTCGAACGGCAGCTTTGCGAACCGTGTGCGGCATGCAGCGGCCGAGGCACGGTGAAGACCACCGAAACCGTGACCTACGAGATCTTCCGCGAGATCACGCGCGCGGTACGCCAGTTCGATGCGCAGAAGCTGCTCGTGCTGGCTGCGGCAGCAGTGGTTTCGCGCATCCTCGACGAGGATTCGGCAGCGGTGGCCGAACTCGAGGAATTCATCGGCAAGACGATCCGCTTCCAGCCCGAAGAGAACTACTCGCAGGAACAGTACGATGTGGTGCTGCTCTAACCGTCATTCCGCGACCTGCGCATGAGTTTCGCCCGGCCCCTGCGCAAGCTGCGTTTCGCGCTGATTTCCGCGTTGAGCACGCTGGTCATCGCGGTGGCGGTATTCGCGGGTCTTGCCCAGCTTGCCCTGCCGTGGCTGGCCGAACAT
>JBEBXZ010000383.1:0-3351 GCA_040391335.1 Dokdonella fugitiva
AACACGGTGTATCTGGGCAATGCATTCACTGCAGGCGTATCCACTGCGGGCGGTATCGCCGATGCGAAGAACACGGTCGAGCAGGTGCGCCTGCCCACGCCGCAGGCTGGACGCTACCTGTTCCGCGTGCGCGGCGCTTCCGTGCCAGGCAATGGTCGTGCGTTGACCGATCGCCAGGGCTATGCGCTCGTGGTGTCCGGGGGTTTCGGCTTGCCTGATCCGGCGCCGCTGCCGGCGCCCACCGCGCTCGCGGTCACCGCGAATGACGCGAACGGCGTGCACGTCGCATTCACCGCCGCGAGCGGTGCTCAGGGTTTCCAGCTCTATCGCGCCAATGGAAGCTGCGCGGTCGCGGCGGCGGGTGACTTCCGCCTGGCGGGTCAGGCGGCCGCGGCGCCGCTGATCGATACCAGGACGCAGGGTGGCCTTCGTTACGCCTACAAGCTGCGGGCGATCGGCGGTGATGTCGAAGGCGAGCTGTCCTCGTGCATCGACGTCGTCTCGGCCGCCGACTGCTCGCTGCTGCCCGAGTTCGATGCCGAGTCGCTGGTGGCGGACGCCGCACGTGAAACCTGCGGGGTCAGCTTGAGCTGGCAAGCCGCGCAATTGACCTGCCTTTCGTCCGGCGGCATCACCTACAAGGTGGAACGCGATACCGATCCCTATTTCAGCCAGCCACAGACGATCGCCGCCGCGATCAGCAGTGCGTCGTACGAGGACACCTCGGTCACCGATGGCACACGCTATTCCTATCGGGTCACGGCTATGGACGGCTTCGGCAATACCGCTCCGCTTTCACGCGTGGTCACGGCCACGCCGTCGGGCGCAGGCGGGCCGGATCCCGCGGCGTTCCTCGATGATGTCGATACGCACAGTTACCTGCAGGCGGAAACGCCGTGGCAGATCACCAACACGACCGCCAATGACGGAGCCTTGAGCTATCACGCCGGGGCGGATGGTTCGAACTATCCCGACAATACCTGTGCCAGCATCACCACGCCGCCGCTGACCTTGCCGGCCGCCGCAAAGCTGTCGTTCGCCGCCAGGTACAACCTCGAATTCGAATGGGACGGCGTGGTGCAGGAGATTTCCACCGACGACGGCGCCACCTGGTCCGAACTGGTTCCGGATGGAGGCTATCCGAGTTCGTTCGCGCAGACGACGCCTGGAACGCCGAACAACGCCTGCCGCTTCCTGCCCACGCGCAAGGCCTTCAGCGGCGTGAGTACGGCGTCCTCCAACGCCGATCCGGCAAACGCCACGGCGGTCGCGGTGTTCAAGCCGTTCTCGGTCGATCTTGCGAGCCATGCGGGGCAGACCGTGAAGATCCGCTGGCGCTTTTCGTCCGATGGTGCCGAAGGTTTCGCCGGCTTCCATCTCGACAGCGTGAAGATCGGCACCGATGCCGGGTTCGACACCGTGTTCAGGAATGGCTTCGAGACGTCAGGGGCGAACGCGCATATCTGCCACTGACAAACGGGGGAAGGCAGGGCGGGAGCACAGGGAATGTGCTTCCTCTCGCCGCAATACCCGCATTCATGTCCGAAGGATTTCAGGAACTCCGAGATATCAGCGTCATGCGGGTATCGCGTCGGGATTAGCAGGGAAATCAGCTCGCTTCGGTTCCAACGCATCTTCAAGTCGAACATCGCCGTGCGCATGTTGCGCGTGGCAATGACCCTGCTCGGGCGGCGGATCGAGTGCGCGTCGGGTTGTTTCGCGATCAGTCAGCGTCTTGCCTTCAGCGCGCCAGAAACGCGAATGCGCGTTGCACGGTGGCATGCGCATTGGTGGCGATCGGACGGAAGCGATCGCTGACGCGTGTATCCGCGCCGACGCGATGCCAGAACTCCAGCGCCATCACGGCGGCCGCGAGCCAGTCCTCGCGCTGTTCGGGTGTCGGCAGCGTGATCTCGTAGCGACGTTCGACGATCTCGCCATTGACTGCCGGGCGAAAGCGCATGGGCAGCATGTCGTAGCATGGCGCCAGTCGCAGCGGGCGGCGATCGCCCAGATGCAGCGAAACATTGCCGAGGTGCATATCGCTGTTCGCGATCAGCGTGCCGTACCACGAGAGCAGCCGCAGGCGGCGCGCATCATCGACGTCGAGCCAGCCATCGCGCTGCAACTGTGGCGCGAAACGCCCCCAGTCGATACGTCCGTGCCCATAGTACGCCGCGTCCAGCGCAGCCAGCGAAACGAGTCCACGGCGTCCCAGGACTGGCGTGCGATCGAAACGCGTCGATTGCAGGAACACGCGGGTTCCTGCTTCCACGATCTGGCTTTCTGCCGCCGCCAGGTCGTGTTCGCGCAGCACGCTGCAAGCGTGATGCTCGGCAATCAGCAGGTCGGCCCAACGACGCCCGGATGGCGTATCGATGCGCTCGCTGAACTTGACGATGACGGGCAGGAAACCGTCCTCATTGCGCAGCGTGAGCGCGAATTTCGGTTGTTCGCCAGCGACCGAGCCGATCGCATTGCCACGCAATGCAGCATCCGCCAGTAAGGGATAGCGTTCGCTGCGCGCGTCGGCTGACAACGCGTCGCTGGGGTCGAGGATTTCATGCAGGGCGCGTTGCAACGAAATTTCGCCGAGCACGAGATCGCCGGGTTGATCCTCACCATGACCCAGCAGCGCGAGCACGATGTCGTCGCCGCGCCACATCAGGATGTCGTCTGCTGCGCCAATGTCGGCCGCGATGCGGCGTGCGAACGCACGACCCAGAAACCCCTGCGGGCGCTGGTCGTCGAGAAACCACGGCACTCCGGGATACACGCCAGAGGCGAAGTCGTGGTGCATCAGTGCCGACCGATCGCCATCCGGTTCGAAATGGAAACCGTCGCCGTGCAAGGCATGCAGTTCGCCGAGCCGTTCTGGACGCGCCTCGGTGTCGATGCGATACAGCGTCCAGTGACTTCCCGCCCGGGCGATGCTGTGCGCCAACGAATAGCGCGTTGCCCGCGCTCGCCCGATGCGCACGACGCGCTCGCCGGCCTGTGCAATCAGGCGCGATACGGTCGGTTGGCTGATATCAAGCTCGGCCGCGATTTCTGCCGCCGGCAGCACGCCGCGCCGTCGCAGCAGCGCTTCGAGTGCATTCCATCGGATTTCGTCCATGAAATCGATTGAATAGATTCATGAATAGATAGTCAAAGATTTGACTTGGCTGATGAACACCAAAAATCAGGCAATCAGTTCTTATGATCTTGATTTAAATTGATTTAATTCAGGACCTCACCGCCAGCCAAGCTCGGACTAAACGAATCCGTGAATAGATACTTCCATCTCTATCAGCAGTTCTCCGCGATGATCTACCTTCAGGCAGAACATCGCGGGATGCGTTCTGCTTA
>JBEBXZ010000384.1:0-3347 GCA_040391335.1 Dokdonella fugitiva
GCCGCGCAGCACCTTGCCCGAGCGTACCGCCTCATCGAGTGCGAGCGGCACCGAGCCCGAAGACGTATTGCCGTGACGATCGACCGTGACGATCACCCGATCCATCGGCATCTTCAGGCGCCTGGCGGTGGCCTCGATGATGCGCAGGTTGGCCTGGTGCGGAATCAGCCAGTCAATATCGGATTCCTTCATGCCGGCGGCTTCCAGTGTCTCGCCGACGATGCGATCGAGCGTCTTGACCGCGACCTTGAACACTTCGTTGCCGGTCATCATGACGCGCACGCCATGGTTCGGCTCGTCCTTGAAGCCGACGGATACGCCAACCGGGTTGTACAGCAGGTGCTTGTAGCCACCGTCGGCGTGCAGCTTGGTGGTGATGATGCCGGGCTCTTCGGACGCTTCGAGCACGACTGCGCCGGCGCCGTCACCAAACAGCACGCAGGTGCCGCGATCGCTCCAGTCGAGCATGCGCGTCAGCGTCTCCGCGCCGACCACGAGCACTTTCTTCGCCTGACCGCTGCGAATGAAGGCATTCGCCACGCCAAGTGCGTAGACGAATCCCGAACAAGCAGCGTTGACGTCCATCGCCGCGCAACCGTTCGCGCCGAGGCGATGCTGGAGCAGGCAGGCGGTGGAAGGAAAAATGATGTCCGGCGTGGTCGTGCCGAGCACGATCAGGTCCAGTTCCGAGGCCTCGACGCCAGCGGCCTCGAGTGCGCGCGTTGCCGCGTGGAACGCCAGATCGCTGGTGGTCTCGCCATCCGCGGCGACATGACGCTCACGGATACCCGTGCGGGTCTGGATCCATTCGTCACTGGTCTCGACGAGTTTCTCGAGATCCTTGTTGGTGACGACTTTCTGCGGCAGGTAGCTGCCGGTGCCCGCAATGCGTGAGTACAACAGGACCGTATCTCCCGGACAAAAGGAAACGGCGGATACCTTGAGGATCCGCCGTCTCGGGGGCATTACTCGCGACGCTTACTCGGCGTCGGCAACCGAGCCCTTGGTCTCGATCACTTTCTTGCCACGATAGAAGCCTTCCTTCGTGACATGGTGGCGCAGATGCACCTCGCCCGAGGTCGGATCGGTCGACAATTGCTTGGCGGTGAGGGCATCGTGCGCACGGCGCATGCCGCGGCGGGACGGGGATTTACGACTCTTGGCGACTGCCATGACAACTCTCCAGATGAAACAAAGCTTGCACGCAAGCGTAAGTAGTTATTCGGTTCTGCCGCGACATCCCGAACGGGTTGCCGCAACGGCTCAATCCAGGCGCGACTTCTTCAACTGTCCGAGCACGGCGAACGGATTCGACGGCTGATCCACGTCCAGCTCAGGCTCGGCGGTTACCGGCACCTGATCCAGCGGCGCGCCCGGACTCAGCGCAACCAATGGCAATGCGAGGATCAGTTCGTCCTCGATGACATCTTTCAACTGCAGCTGGCTTTCCGTGACCAGCAACGGTTCATAGCCTTCCGGCAACGACGCCTCGGCGGCCTCGTCACGGATCAGGCCCAATCGCTGATCCAGAGCGACCGGCTGCATGAAAACCTTGAGCGTGCGCTGACAGACCATCGGCAAATCAGCTCCGACCTTCAGGTCGATATAGCCGATACCGAATTCGTCTTCGCCGAACTCGACATCATAACTGACTTCGCCTTCCTCTCCGGCCAGACTTTCCGCCAGACGAGCGAAGCGCGCCAGCGGCAGGACTCCCTGGAACATGCGCCGCGCCTGCACCATGCGCCACGGATCAATATTTACTGACAAGGTGTTTGGCATGGGCGCGCGATGGTAGGTTCCGACCCCGGCAATGTCAAATAAAATCAACGGGGAAGCCGGATTGGCGAGGCGCGGATTCTACGCGGTTTCCGCCGGGAATTGCCGCATGCGGCCACAAGCGGCAGACTCGCGCCCTGCTCTGGAGACCTGCCCTTGCTGACCGTCCTGCTGATCGCCGCCGCACTGCTTTCCCCCGTGGTCATCGCGATCTGGTGGCGCGAGTGGCGCTGGTCGGCACGTAACCGCGAACTACGAAGCATCCTCGATCACGCCGATGCGCTTGAGCGCGAACTGCAGGAGTGTCGCGCACGCCTGCGCGAGATCCCTGCGCTGGTCAGCCATTTGCCGCCGTCCAACGCCTTGTCGGCACATGCCACCCTGACCGCCGAGCCGCAGGTGCAGGCCGCCTTGCATGATCTTCTGCAGCATCGGCTCTGGCTACGCGAACATGGCGGCGACGCCTCGCTGGAGGCCCTGCGATCGGCAGCGGCGGCCCTGATCCAGTCACGCGAGCGACTGGCCACACAACTCATCCGACTGGGTGAAGTGCGCGCGGAGCTGGTCGAAGCCAGCGCAGGCGCCGACCCGCGGCCACAGGTTTCCTGACTTTCAGCCAACAGGTCAAGGCGGAAATATCCAATCATTCCTTCCTTGCGAGGAAGGTCTCGCACACGGCGCACTTTCGATCAGCCCGCCGCCATGCGGCCGCGCATGGTTGATCCCATATGCGCCTGGCTCAGCGGATCAGGCCGGGTTCAAGGCAGTCGACATCCTTCCTGCTCTGCTGCAACGGCACGTACCCGCTGAAAAAAGCGTAGCGCTTGCGTCCCGAATACAGATCCAGTTCCTGGAGGCGCTGCTGCAGATCGATGCGCCGGCACAGGCCTTGACGCCATGCGGCGCGCTCACGTTCACGCAGGGCGGTGAATTCGACGGCGAGCAGCACTCGTCTTCCCGCCAGTTCCTGCAATGACGCTTCATCGCGCCCCCACAGCCACAGTTGCTGGGCGCGGCCATGCCTGGAATTGAGCGGACTATCCAGCGTATAGACCGCGCGCTGGCCATCAAACGCGAAATCCAGCTGTGCGGCGAGCATGAAGTTGTCGGCGACCAGAATCACAGGCTCGGCATCGTCACCGTCGAGCAGTTGATGGACGATGACGGCAGATTCCTGCCAGCCGACGAAGTTGGAAGGAAATGCCTTGCTACCCCTCAAGTGTGCAGCCATGCCGGGAATGCTTGCCGCGAGCAGATAGCCCAGCACAGCCAGGGTACCGAGCGTCGCGCAAGCCGCAGCGAAGCCCAATGTACCGCGCAGCCAGCGCGAGCCGCTGCGCTGCCACTCGCGCGCCAGCCACGGCAGGAGCGCAATCAGAGGCAGATAGCCGGGCAACGGCCAGTGCACGCGAAACCGCTGGTCATCGGCAAACAGGCCGACAATGAAGTAGATCGCCAATGGCAACAGTGCGGAACAGGCAAAAAGATCCCAGGGCGCGCCAAGTTGCCGTCGCCGCCATGCAAGCACGAGCACGCCGAGCAACAACACATATAAGAGAGGCGTGACA
>JBEBXZ010000385.1:0-3341 GCA_040391335.1 Dokdonella fugitiva
GCGCGAACCACTGCAACTCGTGCTCGAGGTCATGCAACGCATCGTCGTTGAGCTGCCGGAACAGCGCCAGGCTGCGCAGCATGGCGAAGGTCGAGGGCGGCTCGTCGTCGTCGGCGTTCATCGCGCGCCGCGCCCATCGCGTGCGATCGCCGATCGTGCTTCGCGCGGCGACGGCAAGAGCCGCATCTTCCTGCGCGCTGTGCTTGCGACGGGGTGCTGGTGCGCCGGCTGCGCATGTGCCCGATGGTGCCGCGCCGATCGTCGTGTCGTGCTGGGCGACGGTCCGGCGCTCGCGGCCTGGTGGGTGGAATCGACGGGCAGCATGGACGGTGTGCGATTCCTGAATGGCCAGCGGCAACGCTTGATTTTGCGCCTTCCACGCTCCAAGTTCACGGTCTTCAAAAGGAATCGCCCGATGACCAATCCGCTGCTCGAAACCACAGGCCTGCCGCGCTTCTCGGAGATTCTTCCCGAGCACGTCGAGCCGGCGATCGATACGATTCTCGCCGAGTACCAGGCGGGCGTCGATGCGCTGCTCGCTTCCACGGCGCCTCGCAGTTTCGATTCGGTAGTCCAGGTCACGGAACAACTGGAGGATCGCCTGTCGCGCGCGTGGGCGCCGGTCGGCCATCTGCATGGCGTCAAGGATTCCGAGGCGCTGCGCAAGGCGTATTCGGCGGCGCAGGACAGGATCGTCGAGTTCAATACCGCGCTCGGCCAGAACCGCGATCTGTATGCGGCGATCAAGGCCGTGCACGCATCGCCGGAGTTCGCGGGATTGCCGCGCGCGGCACGGACCCTGGTCGAGAACGAGCTGCGCGATTTCGAACTGTCCGGCGTCGCGCTCGAGGAACCGGCGCGTTCGCGCTATCGCGAGATCTCCGGCGAGCTCGCGCGGCTGTCGACCGAGTTCGAGGAAGCGGTGCTGGATGCGACCGATGCCTGGAGCGAGCAGATCACCGATGAGGCCTTGTTGAAGGGCATCCCCGAATCCGGTCGCGGCATCCTGCGCACCTATGCCGAGGAGAGGCAACTTGAAGGCTGGCTGGTCACGCTCAAGCAGCCGAGCGTGCAGGCAGTGCTGACCTACGCCGATGATCGCGGATTGCGCGCGCGCGTCTACCGCGCCTATGGCACGCGTGCCTCGGAAAATTCGGAAGAAGGCCGGTTCGACAACAGCGAGCGCATCGAGAAGATCATGGCCCTGCGCCATGAGTCCGCGCAACTGCTCGGGTTCGCGAACACCGCCGACGAATCGCTGGCGACCAAGATGGCGCCCTCGGCCGACAAGGTCATCGCATTCCTGCGCGATTTCGTGGCCAAGGCGCGACCGATGGCCGAGAAGGATCTGGCTGAACTGCGCGCTTTCGCGAAGACCGAACTGGAGATCGCGGATCTGCAGCCCTGGGATGTCGGCTACGCCTCGGAGAAATTGCGCGAGCGCAGGTACGCGCTCAACGAAGAGGAGATCAAGCCGTATTTCCCGCTGCCGGCGGTCATGGACGGCCTGTTCGCCGTCGTCGATCGCGTGCTCGGCGTGCGCTTCGTGCCGCGCGATGATGTCGATGTCTGGCACCCGGATGCGCGCTACTACGATCTGCTCGATGCGCAGGACAAGGTGATCGCCGGTGCCTATGTCGATCTCTACGCGCGCACCGGCAAGCGCGGCGGCGCGTGGATGGATGTCTGCGTGACGCGCTTCCGGCGCGCGGCGGACCTGCAATTGCCGGTCGCCTTCCTGACCTGCAACTTCGCGCCACCGACCGCGACCACGCCATCACTGCTGACGCATGACGACGTGATCACCTTGTTCCACGAGTTCGGCCACGGCCTGCACCACGTGCTGACCGAAGTCGAGTTCGCCGGGGTTTCCGGCATCAGCGGCGTCGAATGGGATGCGGTCGAATTGCCGAGCCAGTTCATGGAGAACTTCGCATGGCAGCGCGAAGGGCTGGATCTGATCGCACGCCACTGGCAAACCGGCGAACGCCTGCCCGACGAGATTTTCGAGCGCATGCAGGCGGCGCGAAACTTCCAGTCCGGCATGTTCCTCGTGCGCCAGCTCGAATTCGGCCTGTTCGATTTCCGCCTGCATCGCGAGTTCGACCCGGTGCATGGCGCGAAGGCGCTTGAACTGCTGGCCGATGTGCGTCGCGAAGTCGCGGTGATCGTGCCGCCGGATTGGCATCGCTTTCCGCAGACCTTCACGCATATTTTCGCTGGCGGATATGGCGCGGGTTACTACAGTTACCTGTGGGCCGAAGTACTGTCGGCGGATGCCTTCGATCGCTTTGAGCAGGAAGGCGTGTTCAATCGCGAGGTCGGCGCGGCCTGGCGCAAGTCGATCCTCGGCGTGGGTGGATCGCGGCCGGCGCTGGAATCCTTCGTCGAGTTCCGCGGGCGTGAGCCATCGCCGGATGCCTTGCTGCGCAGCTACGGCATTGCTGCCTGAGCGGAGCACGGCGTCCGTCGTTGATCGTCGGTGGCCTCATCGCATCCCGGGAGTGAATCCAGCGTCAGGATGCGATGCGGTTTGCCGTACCGGAACGCCTGGTCCGCTCGTGCAGTCTGCTTTGCGCCGGAACAGGTTTCCTCGCCACATCACGAACGCGCGAGACAAGGCTCGAACGCATGCGCGATGCACTGTTCGCGGTATGGACAGGATCACCCCTGGCGGGCGGCCATGCGCGCCGCCCGCATTTCACTCCAGTGGTCGAGCCATGCCTGCATTTCGTCCGCGGAAAGGTGCTGGCCGGTCTGGCAGCTTTCCGACAATGCGGCGAATGCTTCGGCACGCAGTGATTCGCGTGCTTCCTCGCGCTGCAGGTACTGGCGAATCGCTTCCCGCATGAGGTAGTGGGGCGTGCGATCACGCGCCGCGGCGAGCGCGCGCAGGCGATCGCGTTCTGACGTGTCGAGTTTGATCGAAGTCGTCATTGTGGACTCCCGTGCGCGTCAGGCCGGTAGTCGGCGCCGCGGCGCAATGGATCTGGCAATTGGACAACGGGGGGTGCTGGAACGCACCCTGCGTACCGGGATGGCTGCCCGCGAGTGGGAAAGTGCCGGACCATGCTGCGGTCCGGCACTTTCACCGGGGGCTGGTTCTACTCTGCCTGAGAAGCTTCGAGCAGGCCGACCGCCGGGATGCACGGCCCATCGAAGCCGTTGGCATACAGCGGATCGTTCGCGGCGAGGTTGCGCAGCTCGAAGATCACCGGCGCACTCAAGGAGTACTTGAGCTGGGCCAGGATCTCATAGCTGCCTTCGATGCCGTTGGCGGTGGCTTCGACCAGTGCGAGACCGTCCGCATCGGTTGCCGTCTCGATGTCGGTACCGCTGAT
>JBEBXZ010000386.1:0-3340 GCA_040391335.1 Dokdonella fugitiva
GAGCTCCGCCTGGAGCAAGGCAGATTGAACACGTGAGCGACCATCCAGACGCGATACCGGACAGCGACTCGGGGCGGATGCGCTGCCGCGGCGAGTCGTGCGTCATCGACCTCTCGGCGCGAGCCGTGTTTCGCGACGACGAGCGCATCGATGTCGAGGCCAAGGTTTTCGACCTGATCGAATTGCTGCTGCGGCATCGCGACCGCGCGATGAGCAAGCGCGAACTCGGCGACGCACTATGGGGCGACCGTGCGGTGACGGATGCCGCACTCTCGCAACTGCTGCGCAAGGCGCGCCGTGCGCTCGGCGACGATGGCGAAACCCAGCGTTTCATCCGCACGGTGCACGGTCGCGGATTGCAGTGGATCGCCCCGGTGGATGCGGAACCGCCGATCTCGCCGGATCAGATCATGGAGCCCGCGCAGGCCGGGCTTGTCGCATCCCAGCCAATCCCGACGGGCCCACGGGAAGCCCCGCTCACCGGGCACGGAAAAAGTCCGGGACGGAAACTTCCCGCCATGCTGCTCGGGCTTGGCTTGTTGGTGGCGGTGGCGCTTGCAGCGACGATGCTTTTCCTGAAACACCAGGACGATGCCTCCGGGAAAGTACAGGCTGCAGCCGTCCGCATCCAGGTGCTGCCGACACGCGATCACAGCGGCCAGGCCGATCTCGAATGGACCAGCACCGGGCTCATGGGCCTGATATCCAGCCTGATCCGCAACGAACCCGGGATCGAGGTGCTGCTCGCTGCCAGTCGCAATGGCAAGGAAGCGCTTTCGGACGTCGATACTGCCGACGCGCCTTCGCTGGAACGCCTGCAGAGCGCCACCGGTGCGACCCATGTCGTGGCGACCGAACTTCGCAAGCTGGGTTCCGTGTTCGAGCTCGAACTGCAGGTTCTCGCTCTTGATGGCGATGCGGCGTATCGCGAAGTGCTGCGCGGAAGTTCGCCTGCGGCGCTCGCTGCGGATGCGGCCGAACGCGTCCAATCGCGATTCCGCCGGGCTACAGCGTCCCGCGACAAACCGCTGTTTTCGGAGATCCGTGATCCTTTTATCGCAGAGGTCTATGCGCGCGGGCTCGATGCGCAGTTGCGCGGTGATCAGGCCGGCGCAAGGAAGTACTTCGACATCTGCCTCGATCATCAACCCGAGGTGGTGTGGCCGCGCCTGCATCTTGCGATCGCCCAGATCGCAACCGGTGACAGCACGGTTGCGCTCGAGAATGCCCAGCGCGTCGAGAAGGACGCCAACGCGCGCGGGCTCACGGCGTTGCATATCCAGGCACTGCGACAGCTCGCCAGCATCGCCTTTCGAACGGGCGATCTCGACGGAGCCGCGCGCCATCTCGATGTCGCGATGCATGAAATCGCCAGCATCGACCAGCCACTGCTGCTCAGCGACCTGCTGGTCGCTCACGGATCGATCGAAAGCGAGCGCGGCCAATGGAAACTCGCGCGCACCCAACTCGATGAAGCGCATCGATTGGCCATCGCGGCGGGTGACCGGCGACGCGAAGCGAACGCGCTGACCAATCTTGCGGTCGTCGACAACGCGATGGGCGACAGCGACGCGGCGCTTGGGCGGCTGCGCGCGGCATTGGACGCCGCGCGGGCGGCTGGGGATGGCGCGCTGGAAATCTCGATCCTGCTCAACCTGGGCGGTGCCGAGCACAACAGCGGGCGGCCTCTCGACGCCGCCGCGCTGCTCAAGCAGAGCCTGCGGCTCGCGAAACAGAGCGGCGATCGCCAGGGGCAGATATTCAGCGCGGTGATGCTGTCGTGGATCCGTGCCGCATTCGACCACGATGAGGATGCACAGCGCCTGGCCGGGGCGGTCGCCGCGATCGGCGAAAAGGAAGGCAATCCGTTCTGGCAGGCCGAAGCAGAATGGGCACTCTCCAACCTGGCCTCGCGTCGTCAGGAGTGGCCGAAGGCGCTGGTCCTGCTCACGCGCGCGCTGGATATCCATCGGTCCAATGGCATGTCGCGAAACTCCGGACAGGTTCTCGCCGATATCGTGCATGCGGCAGCCGAGGCCGGCGACATGGAGCGTGCACGAAGCACCATGCGGGCTTATCGCGCGCTCGTCGAAGGCGATCCTGACGATGCCCAGCTTGCGGAGCATCTCGAAATCATGGAGGCGCAACTCCGGTACGCCGAAGGCGACGTCAAGGGCGCCAGCGCTCAGCTCAGCACTTTCCTGCAAGCCCGAAAACGCGATCGTGGGCCCGCGGTCCAGGCCGCCCTGTTTCAACTCGGAAACTGGCAGATCGCCGCGAAAGAGGTCGATGCGTTCCTGGCAGAACCGGCGTGGACCTCCTGGCTCGTGCAGATGCCGGATGCGATCAAGCTTCGCATCAAGGCGCTTGAACTCTCCGGCAACGTGCAGGATTCGGCCACCGAAGCCGCCCGCCTGCGGCGCATGCAGGAATCCGATGCCCTGCAACTGGAACCGGACCTTTTCCTGATTCCCTGAATAATCATCAGGATAGCGGGCGCAAGACTTCCGTCACGCGTTTCGTCAGGATTTTCCCCTGCTTCGTCACAAACCCGTCAAGACTTCCCGGCGGCCTGAAGGTGCAATGGAGCTTCCCAACCCCAGGAGTTCTCCATGATCCGAACACTTCTCCTCGCCGCGCTCTTCCTGCTTGGCGGTGTCGCCAGGGCCGACACGCTGACCTGGCGCTTTGATTTCCCGGAAGGGGCCAACATGGGCGGAACCTGGGGCTATTTCGGTGACGAATTCGGACCGTACACCGGTGAAGTCGTCTCGACCAAACTCGTGTTCAAGGATTTCACCATGGATGCTCCAGGCGACGCCAACGAGTTCTTCTTCACCTTCGATGTACCGGCCCTCGGCAAGGAAAGCTGGATCGGATTGATGGGCCCGGATTTGGGATGGTCCGGTAGCGGCGTGTTCAACCACACGTTCACGACGGACCGCTACAACGGTGAGATCCGTGAAGGCCGCTTCGGCGTCCAGATCGATGGCGCGGGTGGCTATTTTGCTGGCGAATCCTACATCGAGATTACCGTCGAAGGTCTGCGGGCTGATCCGCTCTTCGAGGATTCGTTCGACAACAATTACGACGAAGAAGAATGATTCGAATGCGGTCGCCAGATTCATCTTGTGCGACCGCAGCATGATGACCTTGAGGCGATTCTTCCTGCGCGAGATCTGATCAAGGCTCCCGCAACGCCCTACAATGCCGCCTTTCGAAATTCGCGGCATTGATTGTGCAAAACGCGCTCCCGATCCTATCCGGCGCCCAACTTCACGGACGTTCAGTGCGTGAGTGAATCAGCCGATGTCGTCATCATCGGTGGCGGTGCCGCCGG
>JBEBXZ010000387.1:0-3334 GCA_040391335.1 Dokdonella fugitiva
CGACCTCGAGGAATTCCTCGTAGTCGCGGCGCTGCTTGTCCGACATGATGTCGTAGATCAACGAATGGATCTGCTTGTGGTCGAGGGCCGGGATATTGATCCGGCGAACATCGCCATCGACGCGGATCATCGGCGGCAAACCGGCCGAGAGATGAAGGTCGGATGCCTTGTTCTTGACGGAAAAGGCGAGCAGCTCGGCGATATCCATTGATCTTTTTCCCCTGATGGCGCCCAGTCGGCGCCGGCCTGCGGTTCGCAGGAGTATAGCTCGGCAAAATCAATACGATGCAATCACCATCCTCGAATTCCCTGCATGCCGCGTGGCGATCCGTGACGCAGCGCGCGAAAGCCGCGAACCGCGGACGCGAAGCGCGCGTACTCGCCGTCAGCAAGACGAAACCGGCGTCCCTGATACGCGAACTCGCCGCGTGCGGGCAGCGCGCCTTCGGCGAGAACTATGTGCAGGAAGCGCTGGCCAAGCAGCGTGAGCTCACCGACCTCGATCTCGAATGGCATCTGATCGGTCCGCTGCAGTCGAACAAATGTCGCGAGGTCGCCCTGCATTTCGACTGGCTGCAGACACTCGATCGCGACAAGCTGATCGAGCCGCTGGCGCGGCATCGTCCGACGGACAGGGCACCCCTGCAGGTACTCGTGCAGGTCAATATCGATGACGAGGCCAGCAAGTCGGGTTGTGCGCCCGAAGAAGTCGACGAGCTATGCATGGCGATCGCAGCGCAGCCGCGACTGGGCCTGCGAGGACTCATGGCGATCCCTGCCCCGTCGCCGGATCCTGTCCAGCGGCGCGCCGCATTCACCCGCATGCGCGCGCTGTTCGAAACAGTGCGCAGGCAGCATCCGCAGGTCGATACCTTGTCGATGGGCATGTCGGACGATTTCGAGCTGGCGCTCGCCGAAGGCGCGACGATGGTCCGTGTTGGCAGCCTGCTGTTCGGTACGCGCGGCTGATCGCGGCCTGATCCCGCACGCGCGAAGAACCTCGAGGCGAGCGCCCGGATTGGTATGCTTGGCGGTCACGGATCAGCGGAGTTCCCATGAACATCGACACACGCATCGCTTTCATCGGCGGCGGCAACATGGCTCGCAGCCTGATCGGTGCCCTGCTGCGCGATGGTGCGGGTGCCCGCTCGATCAGCGTGGCCGAGCCGAACGCCGAGCTGCGCGCGCAACTCGCCGCGGATTTCGGCGTTGCGGTGTTTGAACAAGGCGCTCAGGCCGTGACCGATGCCGATATCGTCATGCTGTCGATCAAGCCGCAGGTCATGCGCGCGGTCTGCGAGAGCCTGGCCCCGGAATTGCGCGCGCGACGTCCGATCATCATTTCCATTGCCGCGGGCATCCGCATCGATCAGATCGACGGCTGGCTCGGTGGTGGCTTTCCGGTCGTCCGCTGCATGCCGAATACACCGGCGCTGATCGGTGCCGGAGCGAGCGGATTGATCGCCAATGCCGCGGTCGATGCGAACGGCCGGGCACATGCCGAACGCATCCTCGGTGCCGCCGGCAGCACGGCGTGGATCGAGCGAGAGGAATTGATGGATACGGTAACCGCGCTGTCAGGCTCGGGCCCCGCCTACTTTTTCCTGCTGATCGAAGCGCTCGAAGAGGCTGCGACGAAGCAGGGCCTGCCACGCGAAACGGCGCGCGCGCTGGCCATACAGACCTGTCTTGGTGCCGCGCGCATGGCCAGCGAGGATGACGAACCGCCAGCACGCCTGCGTGAACGCGTCACATCGCCGGGCGGCACTACCCAGGCAGCACTCGAGGCATTCGCTGCGGGAGGATTCCGCGAACTGGTGGCGAGCGCTGTTACTGCGGCCACCGTCCGCGGGCACGAACTCTCCAAGAGCCTGGACTGAGGAAGGCCCGATGAATTATTTCGCCAATGCCGGACAGATCCTGATCGAGTTCGTGTTCGGCATCCTGGTCAGCCTGGTCGTGCTGCGCGTGCTGCTGCAACTGGTGCGCGCGAACTTCCACAATCCGATCTGCCAGTTCCTCTACAAGGCACCCAATCCGGTCTTCATGCCACTGCGCAAGGTGATTCCGGCATGGCGGTCGCTGGATCTCGCCGGCGTGCTGCTCGCCTGGTTGCTGCTCGTGGTCAAGCGCCTGCTGATCTTCGCCATGTTCGCCAGCGTGCCGCATCTGGCCGGTCTCGCGCTGATCGGGCTCGCCGACCTGATCGGCTTCGTGCTGATCCTAATCCTCGTGCTCGTCTTCGTGCGCGTGATCCTCGGTTTTGTCGGCACTGACAGCCGACATCCGGTGGTGCCGCTCGTTTTCCAGCTCACCGAACCGGTCCTGCGCCCGATCCGCCGCCGCTTGCCGACACCGGGCGGCATCGATTTCTCGCCGCTGCTCGTCTTCCTTGGCATCGCTTTGTTGCGCGCGCTTGTCGTGCAGCCGCTGCTTGATCTCGGCTTGCGCATCGGACAGGCCGCGTGAGCGCGCGGGGTATGATTTGCGCGTCTCCACGAATGGTGAATCGAACCTCATGAAGATCCTCCGGAACCACCTGCTGCCGATGATGCTCGCCTGCGCGCTCTGCTCGCCGGGTAGCGGCCACGCCCAGTCTTCCGAGCGCTTCGGCGACTACGAGGTGCACTACAACGCCTTGTCGACGACCAGTCTCGGCGCGGACATCGCCCGCAAGTACGACATCATGCGTTCGAGCCGCAACGGCATGCTCAACATCGCGGTACGCAACGTCGCCGACAGCAGCAATGACACGGCCGTTCGCGCGGACATTTCCGGCTCGGCAGTGAACCTGACCGGGCAGAAATCGAACATCGCTTTCCGCAAGATCGAAGGCACGGAGGTCAGCTACATCGGCCTGTTCGCGGTGAAAGGGCCGGATACCTACACGTTCGATCTCTCGATCCGGCCGGAGGGCGCGGTGCGCCCGTTCACGCTGCGCTTCAACCAGAATTTCGCTGGCGACTGAGGATCACAAACCGGCGCCTGATGCGCTTCACGGGTAGAGCAGGTGCCTGCTCCACCGGCCCTCGCGCTGCTGGTAGAGGATGCGGTCGTGCAGGCGATATTGCGCGCCGTACCAGAACTCGAAGCGATCGGGCGCCAGTACGTAGCCACCCCAATGCGCAGGACGCGGCACGTCGACGCCGGCGAACCGTTCCTCGAACATCGCCACACGTGCATCGAAGACTTCTCGATCCGGCAATTCCTGCGATTGCAGCGAGGCCCACGCGCCGATCTGGCTCATGCGCGGACGGCTCGCGAAATAGGCATCCGATTCCGCTTCGGGAAGTTTCACAACCCGGCCCTCGATCCGTACCTGGATCTGGTCGCG
>JBEBXZ010000388.1:0-3330 GCA_040391335.1 Dokdonella fugitiva
AATCGACTAGCCTGCTCGCGGCGAAAGGCGTCATCGGTTGCCGATGACGCCTTTACGGCTTATTCGTCCGCTGCGTCAGTGGCATCCGCTGCATCGGCAACGTCGTCGCCTGCCGTCTCGTCCGCCTGCACACCGCTGATATCGATCGCTTCCGCATCGGAATCGACGCCATCGCTTTCGCTCGGCTCGTCGGCGATCGCTTCAAGGCGCACGAGGCCGACCAGTTTCTCATCCTCGTGCAGGCGGATCAGGGTGACGCCCTGCGTATTACGTCCGACCTTGGCGACTCCGGCGGCTCGCGTGCGGACCAGGGTGCCCTGGTTCGAGATCAGCATGAGCTCCTGCTCCTCGTTGATCAGCACCGCGCCGACCAGCGCGCCATTTCGTTCCGAACACTGGATTCCGATGACGCCGCGGATGCCACGTCCCTTGCGCGGATACTTCGACAGCGGCGTGCGCTTGCCGAAACCGCGTTCCGTCGCGGTCAGCACGCACAGTTCGGTCGAGCCGGAATCCTCGGCAATGGCCTCGCCATCGGAGATGCTATCGAGCGGCTCGTCTTCGTCACCGCTCTGTTCCGATGCGTGTTCGACGACCAGCAGCGAGACGACCTGCGCGCCATCGGCGAGGCGGATGCCGCGCACGCCGGTCGCGGTACGCCCCATCGAACGCACTTCCTCCTCGAAGAAGCGCACGGCGCGACCGTTCGACGCGAACAGCATGATGTCGCGCTCGCCATTGGTGATCTGCACGTCGACCAGCGCATCGCCCTCGTCGAGGCCGATCGCGATCTTGCCTTTCTGCAACTGGTATGCGAACTCGGTGAGCGGCGTCTTCTTGACCGTGCCGTTCGCCGTCGCGAAGAACACGAAGCGATCTTCGGAATACTCGCGCACCGGCTGGATCGCCTGCACGGTTTCGCCTTCCTCCAGCGGCAACAGGTTGACGATCGGCTTGCCGCGCGCGTTCGGGCCGGCATCCGGCATCTGGTAGACCTTGAGCCAGTACACGCGACCGGTGCTCGTGAAAGTGAGCAAGGTGTCGTGCGTGTTGGCGATCCACAGGCGTTCGACGAAATCCTCGTCCTTCAACGCGGATGCCGAGCGGCCCTTGCCGCCACGCTTCTGCGCGCGGTAGATGCTGGCCGGCTGGCGCTTCGCATAACCGGTGTGCGACAGGGTGACGACGACGTCTTCCGACTCGATCAGGTCGAGCACATCGAGATCGTCCTGGCTGGCCTGGATCAGGGTGCGGCGCTTGTCGCCGAATTCCTCGCGCAGGGAGACGAGCTCCTCGCGGATCACCGCCAACAGGCGCTCGGGATCCTGCAGGATCTCGATCAAGCCCGCGATGACCTTCAGCAGTTCCTTGTACTCGTCGGTCAGCTTTTCCTGCTCCAGCCCGGTCAGGCGGCTCAGGCGCATTTCAAGGATCTGCTGCGCCTGCACTTCGGAAAGCTGGTAACCCGCCTCGGACAGGCCGACGTTCGGCGCGAGCGTTTCCGGCTTGGACGCTTCGGCGCCGGCAGCGGCCAGCAGCGAACGCACGAGGCCCGGCTCCCAGCGGCGCGCGAGCATGCGCTGCTTGGCTTCCTCGCCCGAGGCCGAGGTCTTGATCAGCTCGATCATCTCGTCGATGTTGGCGAGCGCGACCGTCAGGCCTTCGAGGACGTGCGCGCGATCGCGCGCCTTGCGCAGATCGAAAATCGTGCGCCGCGTGACCACTTCGCGACGATGGCGGATGAAGGCATCGAGGATCTCGCGCAGGCCAAGCGTGCGCGGCTGGCCATCGACCAGCGCGACCATGTTGATGCCGAACGTGACCTGCAGTTGGGTCTGCTGATAGAGGTTGTTGAGCAGCACGTCGCCCATCGCATCCTTGCGCACTTCGATGACCACGCGCATGCCGTCCTTGTCGGACTCGTCGCGCAGCTCGGAAATGCCCTCGATCTTCTTTTCCTTGACCAGCTCGGCGATCTTCTCGATCAGCCGCGCCTTGTTCACCTGGTAAGGCAGCTCGTGGATGATGATCGTCTCGCGACCGTTGGCCTCGACCTCGATCTCGGCCCTGGCGCGCACGAGGATGCGGCCACGGCCCGTGCGATACGCCTCGACGATGCCCGCCGAGCCATTGATGATGCCGGCGGTCGGGAAATCCGGTCCTGGCACGATGCGCAGCAGGTCGTCGAAGCCGAGCTCGGGATCGTCGATCAGCGCGATGCAGGCAGCGAGCACTTCGGTCAGGTTGTGCGGCGGGACGTTGGTCGCCATGCCGACTGCGATACCGGCCGAGCCGTTGACCAGCAGGTTAGGGATGCGCGCCGGAAGGACACTCGGCTCGAGTTCCTTTTCGTCGTAGTTCGGCTGGAAATCGACGGTTTCCTTGTCGATGTCGGCCAGCAGCTCGGAACTCAGGCGAGCGAGGCGGCACTCGGTGTAGCGCATGGCCGCCGCGCTGTCGCCATCGACCGAACCGAAGTTGCCCTGGCCGTCGATGAGCATGTAGCGCTGCGAGAAGTCCTGCGCCATGCGCACGAGGGCGTCGTAGATCGAGGAGTCGCCATGCGGGTGGTACTTGCCCATCACGTCACCGACCACGCGCGCGCACTTCACGTACGGGCGGTTCCAGAGCGTGTTCGATTCCTGCATCGCGAACAGGATGCGGCGATGCACCGGCTTCAAGCCATCCCGCACGTCGGGCAATGCGCGCCCGACGATCACGCTCATTGCATAGTCGAGATAGCTCTGACGGACCTCGTCCTCGATGTTGACCCGGATGACTTCTTTGGCGAACTCAGCCATTGGACGCTTCTTCCATACAAATCAGGGGTTTGCGACGTCAGGAAGCGGTATCGGAAACGGCACCGGATCTGAGCGGCGAAAGCCGTGGATCATAGCATATTGGCCGTTTTCCCGCCCTTGCAGGCAGCTACGCGCAGGCTTTGATGGCACGCTCCCCGATCAATCGCCCGCAGTCGGGCGATGCGGGCTGCGAACGGGATGGCGAGGATGTTCGACCACGCTTGCGCCACCATCCGTCCGCTCTGGCAACGCGGTGGACCCAGCGAGGCGGAACACGCCTATCTCCTGCGGAAAACCCAGTAGCGCGATGCCGCGAAATTGATCACCAGCCCGGCCACCGAACCTGCGGCGACGCCGAGTGCCGGAATGCGCTGCACCATCGCGTAGTGGTAGACGAAGAACGAATAGACGGAGAAATTCAGCGAGAACCCCGCAGCCATCGCGAGCAGGTAGCGGGCCCACTCGCCGCGCAGGCTGTAGCGGCGTTCGGTGTTGAAGGTGTAATGACGATTGAAGATCCAGGTCGCCG
>JBEBXZ010000389.1:0-3328 GCA_040391335.1 Dokdonella fugitiva
CGCGCGCGCCGGTCATCTGCCCACGCTCAACGGCCAGGTCCTGTATACCAAGTCGCCGACGTGGGGCGATAGCTGGTCATCGGTCGCGCCTCAACGCGAACACGGCAACAACGACCGCTGGGACACCGCCATCGGCGTCTCGCTCAGCGTACCGATCTTCTCCGGCGGCTACACCCAGTCACGCGTGCGCCAGTCGATCTACAACCGCGACGCAGCACAGGACCAGTTCGAGCTGCAGAAGCGTCTCGTCGAGCGCAGCACGCGCAACAGCTATCGCGCAGTGATCGCCGGCGCCAGCCAGGTGGAAGCGACGCGACAGGCCGTGATCTCGGCACAGAGTTCGCTCGATGCGACACAGGCCGGCTATGAAGTCGGCACGCGCACCATCGTCGACGTGTTGATCAGCCAGCAGCAGTTGCTGTCGGCGCAGAGCAGCTATTCGCAGGCGCGCCACGCGTTCGTGCTGAATGGCCTGCTGCTCAAGCAATCGGCCGGCATCATCGAGGTCAAGGATCTCGAAGCGGTCAACACGTTGCTCGAATAAGCGATGCTCAGAGTCGAACAGGCTGGTTCGCCAGTACCTGTTCGACGATGCGCAGGGTCCGCTCGACCGCACCGCGTTCGCGCTCGAGCACGGCCTGCGCAGCCTCGCCCATCGCCAGGCGCAGGTCATCCTGCGCGAGCAGGCGGATCACCGTCGGCCCCAGTTCTTCCGCACTGGCGATGCGCAGCACCGCCTTCGCCTCGATCAGGCTGTCGGCGACTTCCTCGGTATTGAACGTGTGCGGGCCGACGATCACAGGTTTGCCGAGCGCCGCCGGCTCCAGCAGGTTGTGGCCGCCGATCGGCTCCAGGCTGCCACCGACGAACGCGATGTCCGACGCCGCGTAGAAGCGCAGCAGTTCACCCATCGTATCCACGACGAAGCACTGGCTGCGCTCATCCGCGCACTCGTCCTCGCTGCGCGTGCGCGTCGCGAAACCCAGCGCGCGACAGGCACCGGCGACCGGCTTGAAACGTTCCGGATGGCGCGGCGCGATCAGCAGCAAGGCATCGGGGAAACGCTGCAGCACCGCCGCATGCGCCTTCAAGACCGGCATTTCCTCGCCTTCGTGCGTACTCGCCGCGATCCATACCGGTCGGCCCGGACCCCAGGCCGCGCGCAGCGCGACCCCGCTGTTCGCCAGACTGGCGGGCACCGGCATGTCGAACTTGAGATTGCCGACCACCGCGAGACGGCTCACCGCCGCGCCCAGCGAACGCAGGCGCTCGGCATCGATCGGCGACTGCGCGGCCACGAAACTCGCGCAGCGGATCGCGCGCTTGGCCAGCGGCCGCACGGGACCGTAGCCACGCAGGCTGCGCTCGGACAGCCGCGCATTGGTCACCACGATCGGAATGCCGCGTTCGCGGCAGGCGATGAACAGGTTCGGCCAGATCTCGGTTTCCATGATCACCGCGATGCGCGGCTGGATGCGATTCAGAAAGCGCTTGACCGAGGCCGGCAGGTCATACGGCAGGTAGACGTGGAAAACGCGCTCGGCGAACAGGTTCTGCACGCGCTCGGAGCCGGTCGGCGTGACCGTGGTCACCACCAGCCGTGCGTCGGGATAGCTGCGCATCAGCGCTTCGATCAGCGGCACTGCCGCGTTCACTTCGCCGACCGAGACCGCATGCACCCAGATGCTGTCATGCATGTCCGGTTCGGGAAAAAATCCGAAGCGCTCCTTCCAGCGCGAAAAATAGCGCCGGTATTTCAGTCCACGCGCCGCCAACCGGTAAAGGATCACCGGCGTCAGCAGATACATCGTCAAGGTATAGAGCAGACGCAGCACGGCAGGCATTCCCTGGGCGGCCGCGCAGTATAAGGCGAGCCCGCGCCGCCCTGCCCTTGCCCGGCCGGACGGTCCTGCCGACGCGGCGCATAGGCAGATGCGGACCGGCGCTTCATAATCGGAACGGATGACTCCTGTCCTGCCGCCCTTCCAATCCGCCCTGCTCGCGCCCCGCCACTGGCCCGCCTGGATCGGCCTCGGCCTGATCTGGCTGCTGTCGCGCGTGCCGTATCGTGCGTTGATGCGCATCGGTCGCGGCTTCGGCTGGCTCGCTGCACGCCTGCTCGGCTCGCGTCGACGCATCGCGCAACGCAATCTCGAATTGTGTTTTCCCGAATTGTCTCCGGCGCAACGCGCGGCGATGCTCGAGGAATGCCTGCGCGACAGCGGTGTCATGCTCGCCGAATTCGCGCTGGCCTGGATGGGCTCCCGTCGGGCCATCGCCCGCGTTCCGGTCACCATCGAAGGGCTCGAGCACCTCGAAGCGGCCCGCGCCGAAGGTCGTGGCGTGCTGCTGACCGGCGCGCACTTCTCGCATCTCGAACTGGCCGGGCGCCTGCTCGTCGAACATGGTGGCGTCGAACTGGCCGGCATGTACCGCATGCACGGCGATGCCGCCTTCGAATGGGCGATCCGCCGGGCGCGCCAGCGCTATGCTGCGACCATGTTCCGCAAGGAGGAATTGCGCGGTTGCGTGCGCTACATGCGCGACGGTGGACGCCAGGACATGCGCGGCAAGGACACCGTCTTCGTCCCGTTTTTTGGAGTCGCCGCATCGACCATCACGGCGACCCATCATCTCGCGCGGCTTTCCAATGCGCGCGTGATCCCGTTCTTCCATCGCCGGCTGCCGGGCGGCGGTTACGCCCTGCGCCTCGAAGCCCCGCTCGCCGATTTCCCGGGCAGCGATGTCGTCGCCGACACGGCGCGGGTGAACGCGGCCATCGAGGACATGGTGCGCGAGGCGCCGACCCAGTATTTGTGGATCCATCAACGGTTCAAGACACGCCCGCCGTCCGAACCGCGGGTTTACTGAGAACATCGAGCGCACGTTCACCGCATGGATGCAGCAACGGGGGCAAATGCAGACGCCGCTATCGCCAGGTCGAAATGGAACATCATCGGGAGTCGGGGATATGGGATTTGTTTGGAGCGTGATCGGCGCCTTGGTCGGGGCCTTGCTGGCCAGTCTTTTCGGCTCCGCGCTGATTGGCGTCGCGAGTGGCGCGGCGCTGGGTTTCCTCTATGCACGGATCAGAAGCCTCGGCGCGCGCGCCGATCGCCTCGAACAGCAGTTGAGCGATCTGTGGGTTGATCGCGCAATGCGGGAAGCCGTGCAGCCGCCACCCGCACCGGGCGTGATGGACCTGCGCCCGACGGCGGCTCCCGCGCAGGCGCCACGCGTCGATGAATCTCCGGCCTTCGATCTGGATATCGGTCAAATTGCGGCTCCCGATGCACCCCCGGTGCCCATGGCATCCGCGGTTCGCCCA
>JBEBXZ010000390.1:0-3325 GCA_040391335.1 Dokdonella fugitiva
AGCCAGCGCCGCCTGGATATCGACCGCCCACGCGTCCCGATCCGGTGTCCTGGCCGGCATCCGGCGCACGATTTCGGCACGTACATCGGCGGGAGATCGCCCGGGCGCCTGCGGCACGCGCGGGGTCGCGCAGGCGCCGAGCAGGAGGATGAGGGCAACAACTGCGGTCATGCGCAGCAACGACGCATTCGCCTTGCGTACGGGCGCTGCATGCACGGGACCTGCGTGCTGCGGTTTTTGCAACGTTGGGCCCAGGCTCTGGTTCGAGGTCATGGCGACTCGGCGGGATCGCAGAAGGGTGCGATATCGTCGCACGATGTGCTGAACGCAGGCGTGAGGCCATGATCCCGAAGTCTATCGGGCTGCGCCGGTTGCCGATCAGGGCTTCAACAGGTTGACGATGACGAGCATGACCAGGGCCAACAACAGTCCGATGACGATGATCACGATGCTCAGGCCACTGACCCCACGTCGACCTTCATTCTCCGGATCGGAATTGGAAATCAGTGCGTAGCGGATACGCGTGAACAATGATTCATCGCCACCCCGCTGGCGAACGCGCCAGGCGACAAAAAAGCTGGCCGCGAATATGCCCCAGGCCATCCACCAGTACTTCTGGATCCATTCCATGCGCGTCTCTTGTGTCATGAGGAGAAGCTTCGAAACCGCTTGAGCAGTGCGATGCGGTCAGGCGCGCAAGCTGCGCGCCTGACCTTGGAGGCACTACTTCAAGCCGCGATGCTTGAGCAGCGGCTCGACGCTAGGATCCTTGCCGCGGAACGTCTTGTACAGTGCGCCCAGTTCTTCGGAGCCACCGCGCGACAGGATCTTGTCGCGGAAGGTCTGGCCGTTCTCGCGGTTCAGGCCGCCGTTCTCGACGAACCACTGGAACGCGTCGTGATCGAGCACTTCGGCCCACAGGTAGGCGTAGTAGCCGGCCGAGTAGCCGCCGCCCCAGATGTGCGCGAAGTACGGCGTGCGGTAGCGCGGCGGTACTTCGGCGACATCGACCTTGAAGCGCTTGAGTGCATCGGCCTCGAACTTCTCGACATCCTGCTTCGGTGCATCGGCTGGCAAGGTGTGCCACGCCTGGTCGAGCAGGGCGGCGGCGAGGTACTCGGTGGTCGCGTAGCCCTGGTTGAACGAGCGTGCCTTGACGATCTTGTCGACCAGCGCCTGCGGCATCGGCTCGCCGGTCTCGACGTGCTTGGCGTAGTTGGCGAATACCTTCGGATCGAGCGCCCAGTGCTCGTTGAACTGCGAGGGGAACTCGACGAAATCCCGCGGCACGTTGGTGCCGGCAATGCTCGGATAGGTCACGTTGGAGAACATGCCGTGCAGCGCGTGGCCGAACTCGTGGAACATCGTGGTCACGTCATCGAAGCTCAGCAGCGCTGGCTTGCCCGGCGCAGGCTTTGTGTAGTTGCAGACGTTGTAGACAACCGGTTTGGTGCCGAGCAGGCCGCTCTGTTCGACGAACACGTCCATCCATGCGCCGCCGCTCTTGCTCGGACGCGCGTAGTAGTCGGCATAGAACAGCGCGAGCTGCTGGCCGTCCGCATCGAAGACGTCGAACACGCGCACGTCCGGGTGATAGACCGGGATGTCCTTGCGTTCCTTGAACGTCAGGCCGTAGAGCTGGTTCGCGGCGAAGAACACGCCATCGTTGAGCACGCGGTCCAGCTCGAAGTAGGGCTTGATCGCCGCTTCATCGAGATCGAATTCGGCCTTGCGCACCTGGTCGGCATACAGATCCCAATCGGCGGCGGTCAGCTTGAAGCCGCCCTTCTGCTGATCGATCACGGCCTGGATCTTCTTCGCTTCGCCATGCGCCTTGGCGGTCGCGGCCGGCACCATGTCGGTCATGAGCTTCACCGCGGCTTCCGGCGTCTTCGCCATCTGGTCGCCCAGACTGTATGCGGCATAGTTCGGGAAACCGAGCAGCTTCGCGCGTTCGGCGCGCAACTGGGCGAGGCGCTCCACGATGGCGCGCGTGTCGTTCGCATCACCCTTGCTGGCGCGCGTTTCAGAGGCGTCGAGCACCTTGAGGCGCATCTCGCGATCGGTCAGCGAACCGAGCACCGGCTGCTGCGTCGTGTTCTGCAGTGCCAGCACCCACTTGCCGTCGAGCTTGCGTTCCTTGGCGGCATCGGCAGCCGCGGCGATGCCATCGTCGCTGAGACCTGCGAGCCTGGCCGCATCGTCGACTACGAGCGCACCGGCATTGCTGGCTGCAAGCAGCTTGTTCTGGAAATCGGTCGATAATGTCGATTCTTCGGAATTCAGCGCACGCAGCCTGGTCTGGTCGTCAGCGGACAGCTGGGCGCCGGCGCGCACGAATTCCTGGTAGACGTGTTCGACGAGGAACGTCTGCTGGGCGTCGAGTCCCGCCGTTTCGCGGGCGTCATGGATCGCCTTGACGCGCTCGAAGAGCTTGGCATCGAGATGGATCGCGTCGCTGTGCTCGGCCATCTTCGGCGCAAGTTCGACCTGCGACTTCTGCAGGGTGTCATTGGTATTGGCCTGGGCGAGGCCAAAGAAGATGCGTGCGGAACGATTGAGCAATTCGCCTGAGCGCTCCATTTCCTCGATCGTGTTGGCAAAGGTGGGCGCTTCGCTGTTGTCGGCGATCTTGCGGATCTCGGCGAGGTGCTGGCGCATGCCTTCCTCGATCGCGGGCTGGTAATCGCTGTCCTGGATCTTGTCGAACGGCGGCGCCTGCAGGGCGAGCGTGCTCGCGGTGAGTAGCGGGTTCACGTGTTCGGGCTCCTTCGCGGCGGGGGCCGTGGTATCGGCGGCCTTCGGCGCTTCCGGCGTCGGCGCGGAACAGGCGGACAGGACAGCCAGCACGGCGGCGGCCAGGGTTGATCGGAACATGGCGGGTGATTCCTTGGATCGGGGCGCGAACGATAGCGGTCCGCGCCGTTTCCCGCATGTGCCGGACGACGCGGATGGCGCGCTCCGGCCGGGATATTCGAATGCCGGTGTCGCGACACGCTCCCTTGCGACGGCGGAATGCCGCGGTGCGCCGGTTGGGGCTTTCGCTGCCGCCTTGCGTAACCGGCAGGTGGGCGATCCGCCGGCCCATACCAGGGAAACGACGATGCTTCATGCGGGGAAATGGGGGCTCCTGGCCGCCCTTGGCGCCATGTTCTGCACGGCGCAGGCCGTTGCCGCCGGGGCCGTCCATTGCGTCGGCGACGAGGCGCAATTGCGTTCGGTACTGGCCACGCTGAGCGGACCGATCGGTCCGGACGACAACGACGTGCGCCTCACGCAGCGCGTCTTCTTCAATGGCACAAGCGCTTTCGAGGCGCAGGTCGCC
>JBEBXZ010000391.1:0-3311 GCA_040391335.1 Dokdonella fugitiva
AGCTGGCATCGGTGAAGAAGTGCGGCCACATGGGCGGCAAGGTGCTGGTGCCGACGCGCGAGGCCATCGAAAAGCTGAACGCCGCGCGTCTCGCCGCCGACGTGCTCGGCGTGCCCACCTTGATCGTCGCACGCACCGACGCTGAGGCGGCCGATCTGCTGACCAGTGACATCGATGCCAACGATCAGCCATTCACCACCGGCGAACGCACGGTCGAAGGTTTCTACAAGACAAGGAACGGCCTCGATCAGGCGATCAGTCGCGGCCTGGCCTATGCGCCGTACGCCGATCTGGTCTGGTGCGAGACCGGCAAGCCGGATCTCGAGTTCGCGCGCAAGTTCGCCGAGGCGATCCATGCGAAGTTCCCCGGCAAGCTGCTTGCGTACAACTGCTCGCCGTCGTTCAACTGGAAGAAGAACCTCGATGACGCGACGATCGCGAAATTCCAGAAGGAAATCGCCGGTTATGGCTACAAGTTCCAGTTCATCACGCTGGCCGGCTTCCACGCGTTGAACTACTCGATGTTCAATCTCGCCCACGGCTATGCGCGCAATCAGATGAGCGCCTTCGTCGAGTTGCAGGAAGCCGAGTTCGCCGCCGCCGACCGTGGCTTTACGGCGGTCAAGCACCAGCGCGAGGTGGGCACGGGCTACTTCGATGCGGTGACCCAGGCCATCCAGCAGGGACAGTCCTCGACCACGGCGCTCAAGGGATCAACCGAGGACGAGCAGTTTCACGGCGAGGCCAAGGACGCCGCGTGATTGCCAGGCGGCAACGGTTGCGAGTCGTCGTCGCTCCCGGGGTTTTTGCCGGCGGTTCCGCGGCCACCGGTGAATCACGGGGAATGCGCCGCGCGCTCATTGCCCGCGCCTGGCGCCGGTATCGGAACATGGGGGCGGAGGGAGAGCCCGGTGGGGTACATCCGGGCCTTACATTCCGATGCCGGCGCTGCGCTGGGGATCGCCATGCCGGCCGATACCTGTTCTGGGATCGCAATATCCAATCAACCTCTGAGCATCGCACTGCACCGACTTCGCGCGCACATGGCAAAAGTCACATCTTCGGCGTCGGTGTTGCTTGCGGATGAGGTAAGCTTCTCACGCTGAAACATGCCGGGGACAGCTGTGTCGAACGCTCAAGCGAATGTCATGTCGATCGGTGCCGCCCACGCGCGGGCCAGCCATCCCTTGCTGCCGCGGGAGTTGTCCGATCGGGAGCTGGAGCTTTTCATCTCCACCAGCGAGCGCCGGGAAGTAAAGCCTGGCGAAGTGATCTTTCGTCGCGGCGAACTCGGTCGCAGCATGTTCGTCGTCGAAAGCGGGCAGATCCGGCTCGAGTTTGGCGATGGTGTCGCCGACAAATTGATCGGGCCGCTGGAATTCTTCGGCGAGCTGACCTTGGTCATCGGCAATCACACGCGCGTCGCCAACGCCGCGGCGACGATGCCAACCGTCCTGCACGTTACCGAGCAGCACGCATTCGACGTGCTGCTGGATGCCGAGCCGCGCCTGCTCGCGCAGTTCATGCGACGCTCGTTCGCGTATCTGGTCGCCAGCGAGCAGCAACTGATCTCGAGCCTCAAGCGCCGCAACGAAGACCTCATGGTCACGCTTGATTCATTGCGCCAGACGCAGACCCAGCTCAGCACGGCGCAACGCCTCGTGCAGACCGACGAGCTGACCGGACTGTGCAATCGCCGCGGCCTGTACATGTTCCTCGAACGGCTGCATGAAGTGCGGCTGCCGGAAACCCAGCTCGGACTGCTGCTGATCGACATCGACCGGTTCAAGCAGATCAACGACCGTTGCGGCCATCTGGTCGGCGATCATGTATTGCGCGCGATCGCCGAGGAAGTGCAGAACGCGGCATCGCCCTGCGACCTGCCATGCCGGCTGGGCGGTGACGAATTCGCTTTGTTGACCCAGGTGACCGGTGCCGAGGAGCTTGGTGCGCGCGCCTCGCAAGTCGTCAGCGCGGTACGCGCCCTGCGCTTCCCGACCTGCGAAGGATTGCAGGTCAGCGTGAGTGTCGGCGCGCGCCTGTGCGTCGAATCAACCGACTGGGCGGTCTGGTACAGCGAAACCGACTGCCTGCTTTACGAAGTAAAGGGCCAAGGTGGCGACGGACACCGCGCGCCGCTCTGAGTCGCCCCGCGGCGTGAACGACCGCCGGCCCGCTCAGTGTACCCAGCGTCCACCGCGTCGGCGCGGTGGCTGGCGTGGCTCGCCATCGCCGTTGCGCAAGTTGTCATCCTCGCTCACCGGGTGCTCGCGCCAGTAGTCGGCGACCGCCTCGACCGCTTCCGGAATACGCGCCAGGCACTCGTCGTACTCCTCGTCGGTCAGCGGCGCGAAATCGGCATCGCTGTCGAACACTTCATCTTCGATCGACAGCGCGATGATCGGACCCAGGTGCTGCATGAGATCCGAATCCTGGCCGAGCCGTGATTCCCAGGCCGCTGCCCGCAGGTCGATGCCGCGACTGAAGCCTTCGCACCAGCCGCGCGAGGTGAACGTCGTGCCATTCTCGTCGGTGTCGATCTCGCCGAGGATCGGCTCGTAGGCGCCGGTCTCGATCTCGAGCATGACCGAATCATTCAGGCGCGCGAGCAGGATCAGCACGCGCTCGCCCTCCTCGACGTCGGTAAAAGGCTCGTGCAGGACTTCCGACAGCCATTCGTCCGGTTTCGGCGGCGCCGGACCTATCGCGAGCGAGGTCAGCAGACCATGCACCCCATCGAGCAGCAGGTGATCTTCCTGCGCATGCGCGCGCAGGAACTGGTCGAGTTCCTCGAGTTCGCTGTCGGCCATCGACGAGCGCCAATCGGATTCATACATCCGCAAGCTCCAGCCATGCAGGCCCGTGATCGGAACGACGTACCCAGCCGAGCGGCGTGCGATCGATGGTGGCGGCGCGCGCGCGCGTCTTCAAGGGCTCGCCGGCCAGCACGAGATCGATACGCAGGCCGAGATTGCGCCGGAAACCGGCTTGCCGGTAGTCCCACCAGCTGTACTGGCCGGCGCTTTCGTCGAACAGGCGGAACGAGTCGACCAGCCCGACGCCGAGCAGCCGGCGCAGTGCTTCGCGCTCCGGCGTCGAGCACAGGATCTGCTCGTGCCATGCGACCGGATCGTGCACGTCGCGGTCGTCGGGCGCGATGTTGAAATCGCCGAGCACGACGAGCCGTGGATCATTGCGCATCTCGCCTTCGATGAAACGAGTGACCTTGTCCAGCCAATCCAGCTTGTAGGCATAGTTCTCGCTGCCGACCGCCTGGCCGTTGACCACGTACAGGTTGACCACGCGCAGGT
>JBEBXZ010000392.1:0-3310 GCA_040391335.1 Dokdonella fugitiva
TGCGCATCGATCTGCTGAAGCAGTGAGCGATTGGCTGCGCATGCCAGGGCCAGGCCGAACGGGTCCGGCCTGGCATTCCTCAGGCCCTTTGCTGCGCCAATGCGATCGCATCCTCGCCCGCCGCGAAATGCATGCGCCCGGAGGCATCGTTCACCGCCTGCCAGACGGCATGCGCCACGTCGATGGGGCGGGTGAAAGCAGTGAGCTGCGAGAAGCCCTCGAAGATGCTCTGGGCAAACGGCGCGTAAGGATCGGTGATCAGTCCGTGCATGCGCCCGGTCCCGTTCTCGGCGAAACGCGTGTCGGGACAATAGCCGGGTTCGACCAGTTTCGCGCGCACGTCGAATTCGGCCAGTTCGAGCGCCAGCGAAGCCGTGAAACCTTCGATCGCGGTCTTGCTCGCCGTATACGCCGCGACGAGCGGGAACGGCGCGAGCGTCGCGCTGGAGGTGACGTTCACGATGGCGCCGGCGCGGCGCTCGCGGAACCGCGGAATGACCGCTTGGCACATCGCCATCGTGCCGAACGTGTTCGTTTCGAAGATCTCGCGCACGGTCGCCATCGGCGTGGCCTCGAACGCGCCGAACAGGCCGAGGCCCGCGTTGTTGACGAGTGCGTCGATGGGGCCGGTGCTCTCGAGCGCACGAGCGACGGCGTTGGCATCGGTGACGTCGAGCGCCAGCATGCGGATGCGCTCCGAAGACGGGAACAGCTCGGCGCGGGGCCGGCGCATCGTGGCGACGACATTCCAGCCCTGTGCATGGAAGTGGCGGACGGTCTCGAGGCCATAGCCGGACGAGCAGCCGGTGATCAGTGCGGTTTTCATGGTGGCTCCTGGGTGGGTTTGACGTGGGAGCTACCGTAAGCCACGATCACTGGATGATCGATCGCTGAAAATCCGCATTGTTTCATCAGGAGTCCGAACGTGGGGGATCCGCTTTCCGAAGTCGTCAGCCTTCTGCGCCCGCATGCCGTGTTCGCCAACGTCATCAGCGGCAAGGGCGACTGGGCTGTCCGCTACAGCGAATACGGCAGGCCGAGCTTCTGCATCGTGCTGGAAGGGCAATGCCTGCTGGCCATCGACGGCCACGCGCCGTTCACGATCGGCGCCGGTGATTTCATCCTGCTGCCCACCACGCCGGCCTTCACGCTCTCGAGCTTCGGTCCATCCAGGCCCGTGCTGCTCGATCCCGATGCCATGCCGAACGACGGACGCGAGGTGCGCCATGGCGATTCCGGGGGGACGCCCGACATGCGTTCGCTCGGCGGCGCGTTCGTGTTCGACAGCGCCGATCCGGCCCTGCTCGTGTCGCTGCTGCCCGCAGTCGTGCATGTGCGCGAAGCGGCACGCTTGTCACAACTCGTCGCGATGGTCGCGGAAGAGACGACCGCACCGGGGCCAGGCAGTGCATTCATGTTGTCGCGGCTCGTCGAATTGCTGCTCGTCGAAGCGATGCGCGCGACGACGGCGGGAAGCGCGCCGCCGGGATTGCTGCGTGGTCTCGGGGACGACAGGCTCGCCGTCGCGCTCAAGCTCATGCACGCGCACATCGACCGGCCCTGGACGGTCGCCCAGTTGGCGAAGGGCGCCGCGCTCTCGCGATCGACGTTCTTCGAGCGCTTCACGCGCGCCGTGGGCGTCGCGCCGATGGAGTACCTGCTCGGCTGGCGCATGGAGATCGCCAGGGATCTGCTCCGCCGTGGCGGGCTCAATGCCGCGCAGATCGCCGAACGCGTCGGTTACGGTTCGGGCAGCGCCTTCAGCGTCGCGTTCCATCGGCATGTCGGGCTACCGCCGAGCCGCTATGCGCAGGCGAGCAGACCCGATGGCGTTGGTAGCGGGGGCAGGATTTGAACCCGCGATCCCAGGATCACGGGCCCGGCGCGCTGACAGACGTGCCCACCTGAGCATCATCCGGGGAGGCGTGTCGACCGGGAGCGATGAGCCGCGCGCTCAGCCCCGGCCGCGCACGTGGATTTCATCGAGCAGCATCGTCGACAGGATGCCGACGAAGGCCTGGTTGTCGGCGAAGCCGGTGGCCTTGCCGGCACGGCACTTGTCGACGAGGCGGCCGACCATGACGGGATCGAAGTAGCCGGATTTGCGCAGGCGTTCTGCGCTCAGCAGGTCGCCGACGTAATCGAGGGCCTGGCCGTCGAAGAAGAAACTCTGGCTGTCCGGCGCGCGGTACGGCTGCTTGGTGCGGGTGACGATATCGTGCGGCAGCAGGTTGGCGAGCGCGCGGCGCAGCAGGTACTTCTCGGTCATGCCGCGGATCTTCCAGTGCGCGGGCAGGCGATTGCCGAACTCGATCACGCGATGATCGAGATACGGCACGCGGCCTTCGACCGAATTCGCGGCAGCGACGCGATCGCCCTGCGCGGCGAGCAGGTAGGCGGCGAGCAGCGATTTCGCCTCGACGTACTGGTCGCGTGCGAGCGGTGCCCAGGAGAGGATCTGCGGTGGCAGGCGCTGTTCGTAGAAATCGAGCGGATTCCAGTGTCCGATACTCGCGCGCATTTCCGGCGACAGGAAGGCGAGTGCGCGCTGCGAGGTCGTCCAGCGCGGCACGTGGGCGAAGATCGCGCGCTCGATGTGTTCGAGGCCCTGACCGAAGAACGATTGCGCGAAGGCCGGATTGCGCGTTGGCGAGTTTTCGAGATAACCGTACAGGCGGCCGAGCAGTTTCGGACGCAGGGTCGATGCGGGCTGGCGCGCCCAGAAGCGACGCACCTTGGCTTCCTTGAAGATGTCGTAGCCGCCGAACACCTCGTCGGCGCCTTCGCCGGTCAACACGACCTTGTAGCCTTCCGCGCGAACGCGCGCGGACAGCAGCATCATCGGCACCGGCGCGGTGCGCAGTACCGGCGCCTCGGCGTGTCGTATCAATCGCGGGAACGCCTCGCCGATCTCGCGCCGCGTGCAGGTCAGCGTGCTGTGGTCGGTGCCGAGATGGCGGACCATCGCGCGCTGGTGTTCGCTCTCGTCGAACTCGCCGTCCTCGAACGCCACCGAGAACGTGCGCACCGGCGTATCGGTGAAGCCGCGGATCATCGCCACGATGCCGGACGAATCGAGGCCGCCACTCAGGTAGGCACCGACCGGCACGTCGGCGCGCAGTTGCAGGCGCACCGCATCGACGAGCAGGTCGCGCAACTCATCGGTCGCCTGCTCGATCGAGGTGAATGTCGATGGCGTTCCGATGGCCGGAAACGACCAGTCCCAGTACTGCCTCAGCGTCTCCTTGCCATCCGCTTCGATGGCCAGAAGATGGCCGGGCGGCAGGCTCGCTATGCCTTCGAAAGCGGT
>JBEBXZ010000393.1:0-3309 GCA_040391335.1 Dokdonella fugitiva
GTACGGCGAACCGGCAAGGCGGAGGCTCTTCGTATTTGCTGCGCATCCTCAAGATGGAGCGACTGACTCGTGTCTGGACGTGGATATCACCTGTATCCCGATGGCAGTTTCGTCTATCTCGCCGCGATAATCGACCTGTTCAGTCGCCGTGCTCCCAGTTGGTGAGTATCGATCAAAATGGAAAGGGGCTTTTGCCTCGACGACTACTCAAGAAGCACCGCATCGCCACGGAACGCCCGGAGAGCATCGCAATGCCCCGGCAACCCATGCGCGCCGATCGCCGTCGGTTCAACGATGACGAACGTGCCGAGTCGCCGCATCCGAGCCGCGAGCTTCAGCAATTCGGCATCACGCGTGACGAGTGCGACAGCACCCGAATCGCGTGCGAGTTCGAGGAACTTCTGGTCATCCGTATCGCGGCAACGCGGCAAGGTCAGCCGCGAATCGGATGGCACGTCGATCCATCGCGTCCACTGGTCGAATGTTTCCGCATGACGTGCACGCATATCATCATCCAGCGCGAGCGCCGGATAGTGCAGTACGCGCATCCATTCCTCGCGGCAATCGGCACGCGTGACCAATTCGATGCGGCCACTGCGCATTGCATCATGCAGCGGCTCGCATCGCGGATCGACGAACACGAACACATCCAGGCAGACATTCGTGTCGAGCACCAGCCGAGGGCGTCGAACATCGGCTGGCGTTCCATCGGCATCGTGCGCAGGTGACACCGGATCCATCAATGCGTGGGGGCCGAAAGACGCAGCAAGGCACCGCTGCTGCCATCCTGCAACAACCAGATCGAACCATCGGGCGCCTGTTCGACTTCGCGGATGCGTTCGCCCATGTCGTAGCGTGCGACTTCCTTCGCCGTATCGTCGTCGAAAGCGACACGTACAAGGGATTTCGACGACAGGCCACCGATCACGGCATTGCCTTTCCATTCCGGGAATTCGCTACCCGAGTAGAAGATCAGTCCGGCTGGTGAAATCACGGGATTCCAGGTGACTACGGGCGCCTCGAATTCAGGCCGCGTCGCATGATCGGGAATATCCCGGCCATCGTAATGATTACCGTTGGAAACGATTGGATAACCGTAGTTTGCCCCGCGCCTGACCCGATTCAGTTCATCGCCGCCCTGCGGTCCCATCTCGTGATTCCACAATTGCCCGTGGGCATCGAATGCGAGCCCGAGCAGGTTGCGATGTCCGAGACTCCATACCTGCGCAGCCACGCCGCCCTGGTCGGCAAACGGGTTGACGGCCGGCACCGAGCCATCATCGTTCAGACGCACGATCTTGCCGAGATTCGATGCCATGTCCTGCGCGGGATCGAACTTCTGGCGCTCGCCGGAGCTGATGAACAGATGCCCGTCGCCCGAAAACACGATGCGATGACCATAGTGCCCCTGACCGGACACCTTCGGCACCTGCCGCCAGATGACCTTCGCATCTGCGAGCGCCCCACCACCATCCTTGTCGAGAACGAGACGCGCACGCATCAGCGCCGCGCCTCGCGTGTCGCCTTCGCCGGGTTCCGCATAGCTCAGATAGATCCAGTGGTTCCGCGCGAAATCCGGATGCAGCACGACGTCGCCGAAGCCACCCTGCCCACCATAGGCCACGGATGGAATGCCAGTGATGTCGCCCTGGGTGCGAGTCGCCGGGTCGAACAATTTCAAGGCGCCGGCTTTCTCGGTCACCAGCAGGCGTCCGTCCGGAAGAAACGTCATGGCCCAGGGTTCCTTGAACGTAGCCAGCGTGCTGATCCGGAATGGCTGCGAGGACACCGCCGTTCTCGCGTCGGCAGGCGCCGTCGCTTTCAAAAAGCCCCCCGATGCGGACGATGGCGTGGCGCTGGCGGAAGAACACGCGGCAACCAGCATGGCGCTGCAGGCGAGAGAAAGAAGTTGGCGATTCATGATGAAAGCTCCATCTGCGGAATATCGCTGCGATACTACATCGCTCCGAAAGCACATGTTTTCCTGGGCGCTAAGGGATCCAGCCCGCGATGACGCGACCCCCCGCCGCTTTATTTGAAACGGTCAGCCCGTGGTTGGCCCGTCGGCCGGGCGCAGGCCGGGACGACGAGAATGGCTTGAGTGGCGCCTCCCGTTTGCCCCGCTTCGCTGTTGAAAGCCACCGGGACGGCAGGAATGAAGTATTTCAGCGGTTCCCGGTCCTGAAGCTGCAGGTCCGGGCCAGTCCGATTCTCCGATGGAGAGACTCACCAGCCGCTGGCGATTCCGGCGCTACCCGCACGAACCGGCGCGCGCCGCAAATCGATGAACTTCCTGCTCAGGACAGTTTCACCTCGGCAACCTTGTCCTGGTAATCCTTTTTCGGATCGACGCCAAACAGCATCTTGACCCCAGCCAGCAGCGAGTTCTCGTTGAGCCATATTTCGGCCTCATCCGGATCCAGGCGCAAAAGCACCAGCTTCGGATCGTCCTTTCCGTCGAACCATGCGGCGATGAACGGGTTCCACAGGCGATCAATGACCTCTCGGTCGTGGACGATGCTCAGCGTTCCCTTGACGCTCGCGAACAGGTCATGTCCCTTCGACGCGAAGGCGCCGATGACACGCGGATTGCCCGCCACCTTGTCGACCAGCGCGTTCGGTTTTCCGGCAAAGAACCAGATTGGACCGGACTCGGCTTCCACCTGTGCCGTCATCGGACGCGTATGGCCATCTTCCACGCCATCGAGTCCGAGCATGATCGTGCGGTCGGACCGCAGCGCTTTCCAGAATTTCTTTTCGAGTTCGGTCGTCGTGCTCATCGGGCGGCTCCTGGTTGGGAACGACCGTTCTAGCGGGCCATCGGTGAATGCGCGGTTAGCTTGCGCGCCCCCGGCGGCATCTGCTTTCGACAGCGTTCATGCGCTCGACGCGAGCGCAGGCATGCCGCACCGGCACGGCTGTCTGGTTGCCGCAGGCATGGCGCGCAGATCTGCCCCGGGCCGGATTCTTTCGACTGTAATGGATCCCCTGCTCCGCCGGATCAATTTCGTGGAACGCGAAAACGTCGCATCGACCCAGACGCCTGGCGATTGCGGATGCAAACGCCGGTCCGTCGCTGAACACCGGCTCTTCGAAAAGTGAAGAAACGGCACTGGATCGACCCTTGAACTTCCAGGCAATGGGATACTCCGCAGCCCTCCTTCGCAGGCGCGCCTCATGTTTCGCTGGTTCGAATCCCTCGTCGAGGTGTTTCCGAAAATCGAGAGGGAAATGCCGCCGCACACGATATGGCGCTTCTACGTTCACTACCTGCGCCCGATCGGGCCGATTCTCGTCGCAACCCTGGTT
>JBEBXZ010000394.1:0-3305 GCA_040391335.1 Dokdonella fugitiva
CGCTCCTACAAGAGCCTGCCTGTAGGAGCGACGTCAGTCGCGCTAGCGGGTACGGTCCCGGAGTCCGACGCGGCTGGTCGCGTACCTCTCATCCTGCTGAACTTTGGTCTGGAATCGACGTTGGCTATCCCATGCGCACGCCATCTTGGATGGGGAAAGAGCCTGCTGGAAATGCAGTGCGGAACATCCGCTCACTGATTGAAGCCTTCGAAATGCCTCGCATCACCAATAAGGAGCGCGCCGTGGGGTATCCGCATAATCTGCACGCCTGAGCAACAAGCTGCAGATCCAGGAGAGGACCACGCAACCCGCGCCGGCCAGCATCCACTCCACCACCTCGCCGCCGAGTGCCTGCTGCAGCGATTGCCATGCATGATCGCCATAAAGCACGCCCGCGACGATCGATACGAGCAGGAACGCCGCCAGCAGGATCCGCGACAGCAGGCGTTCGATTCCCGCGTCGTGGCGGGCGATGTGGCCGGCGACGCCGGTGGCGAAATCGGCGGGAGGGGCGCTGCGGGGGGCGGACATCAGTGCCTCGGCGACGATGCGGTAGTCCGCGGTCGCCGCGTCCGTTCCGGCGGGGGCGTGATCACGCGCCGCACGCATGCCGCGTTCCTGCGCCTGCCACTCGTTCTCGTCGATCGGGGACTTGTGCGTCATGCTCATGTCGGTGTTCCTGTGCGCGATTCCAGGATTTCCCGCAGCCGCTTGCGGCTGCGGAACAGGTGGCTCTTGATGGTGCCTTCGGCCAGGCCGGTCACCCGGGCGATCTCGCCGATCGGCATGTCTTCCAGATGGTAGAGCGTCAGCAGGGTGCGTTGCAGCGATGGCAGGGCGTCGATGGCGGCGTGCAGGTGCGCGTTGGTTTCCCTGTCGGCCGTCGTCGCTTCGAGGTCGAAGCCGTCGCTCACCCGCTCGGCCAGCGACATGCCGTCCTCGTCGTCGCCCGTCTCTGCGATCGGTATGCGCCTGCGTTCGAGGTGCCGCCTGGCCACCGAGTAGGCGACCTGCGCGATCCACGATTTCAACGCGCTCTCGCCCCGGTACTGGTGGAGCGTGCGGTGGATGCGCAGGAACGTCTCCTGGCACAGTTCGCGGGTGTCGTCCGGGTGCCGCACCATGCGGTCCACGACGTGCCAGCACAGGTTCTGGTATTGGCGCACCAGCTGCTCGAATGCGCCTGGCCTGCCGGCCAGCACGGCTTCCACCAGTGCCCGGTCGGTGGCGAGGCCGGTGTCGGCGGGAGAAGGGGAGGTGGGCATCGCGTATAGAGATACGTCGTGCACGAGATCGGTTGCAAACGGGTTGCTGCAACCGGTGCGTTCCCCGGCGTATCTCAATGGGTACCTCATCCAACACGGAAGCCGGCCCCATGGATTTCAATCTGCTCGTTCCCCTCGCACTGGTCGTGTGCATCGCCTACTCCATCAAGGTGGTGGTGGATGCCTATACGCGCCGGCGCATCATCGAATCGCGCGGTTCCGAGGAACTGGTGCGCTCATTGCTGGAGGGCGATGCGATGCGTCGGCGCCTGGCCTCGCTGCATTGGGGGTGCGTGCTGCTCGCCTTGGCGGTCGGTTTCGGCCTGGTGGAGCTGCTCGGCGCGAAGGGCGTCACGCCGGGCGTGATCGCGCTGCTGCTCGGTGCCACCGGGTTGGGCAACCTGGGGTATTACCTGCTGGAGCGGCGCTTGAAATAGCGTGCTCTCCCATCCGGGGAGAGGAGCGCGTTTCGGGGGGCTTGTTGCTGCTCGAAGAGGTCGCGACTCACGTCGCTCCTACAGCGTCTCGCAGAAGCGTCGCTGCCTGCAGGCAGTGTCTCCGCACGTGCAATGCCCCCGCTGGACAGCGGGGGATGCCGGCTTGCCCGATCGAGGAAATCGGATGAACCGTTTCATGGCGTTCCTGCTCGCCTTCGTTGCGGCCGCACCGCTGCCGGTGTCCGCCGCATCCCATCCGGACTTCGATCCGCTGGCCGGTTTCGTCCAGCGGACGAAGACGATCACCGGGCATCCTTCCGGCACCGCGATAGCCGTGGTCAAGGATGGCAGGATCGTCTACGAGGGCTACTTCGGGTATTCGGACATCGCTGCGCGCACGCCGGTCACCGGCGAGACCGCGTTCTACATCGCTTCGGCCACGAAACCCTTCTTCGCATTGAACGTGCTGATGAAGGAGGAAGCCGGGCAACTGGATACGCGCACGACGTTGCGGCAGATGTTTCCCGGAACCGGTTTCGCCGGCATCGAGGCGGAGTCCGTGACGCTGCGGGATCTGCTCGTCCATTCCTCCGGAGTGGACAACCCGTCCCTGGTCTGGGCAACGGCGTTCAGCGGGGTGCACGATGCACGCTCGCGCCTGGCGTTGGTCGCCGCGTCCCATCCCGATGCCGAGGCCGCGCGGGGCACGTTCAAGTACACCAACGTCGGCTACAACATCGCCAGCATCTGGCTGGACCGGCAGCTGGCGATGCCATGGCAGCAGCAGCTGGACAACGCGATCTTCCAACCGCTGGGCATGCGACGGACCAGCGCCCGTGTCAGCGAGGCGGAAGCGGCCGGGTGGCCGCTGGCCAAGCCCTATTCGTTCGTGAGCGAGCAGCCCCGCCAGCCGCTGTACCTCGCCAAGTCGGACGACACCATGCATGCGGCCGGTGGCCTGCTCTCCACGGCGCCGGACCTGGCCAGGTTCCTGACGGCACAGCTTCGGACGAGCGAAGGGCTGGCAATTCCGGAGACGGCGATCGAACGCTCCCACAAGCCGCAGGCCGCGCTGGCGGCGCGGTACCTGGACTTCCCGCGTACCGGCTATGCCTGGGGCTGGTACACGGGCGAGTACAAGGGCAGGACGCTGCTGCACCATTTCGGCGGCTTTTCCGGCTTCCACGCGCACCTCTCGTTCATGCCGGAAGAGGGCATCGCGCTGGTGGTCCTCAACAACGAGGATTTCCTGGGCGCGCAACTCACCAGCCTGATCGCCGATTACGTCTACGGCGTTCTGCTCGAGCAGCCCGGCATCGAATCGACGGTGTCGCGCCGGTTCGACGAACTGCAGGCGAAAGCCGGCCAGGCGCGCCAGGCGGCGACCCGGCAGAGGCAGGCGATCCGGGCGTGTGCCTGGAACCTGTCGCGGCCGCGCGCGGACTATGCCGGCCGCTACTCGAACGCTCTCCTCGGGGACCTGACGGTCGAGTCGAACGACGGCCAGGAGATGACCATCCGCTGGGGGCGGCTGGCGGCAGTGGCCAGCGGCGACGAGCGGCGGGACCACGTCCGGGTCGAGTTCTCGCCCGGTTCGGGGCAG
>JBEBXZ010000395.1:0-3301 GCA_040391335.1 Dokdonella fugitiva
GTTGTGTTGTCCAGTTCCAGGCCGATCTGTATCCAACCCAGGTTGAGTCCGATTCGCGTCGCTTCCGGATTGGCCCAGGCGTAGACGACGGCGCGTGCGCTGCTGTCCTCGATGACGGAGAGTTTCAATACCGGAGTATTGCCTTCGCGATAGGTGACGCGTTCGAGTTCGAGCGAGTAACCGGACGGCTTTCCATCACGCCAGTTCAATGGCGTGCGGCCACCTTCGTTGTCGAGGCGCAGATCGCGGTTCATGTGCCAGTCGTTGCTGTCCGTGGTGGCGTTCGCGCCGGCGCCATTGACGGCAGCCCAGCCCTTGAACCAGCGCACGCGGCGCGCATCGGCGCGCGCATCCGCACCGCGCGCCTGATCCGCATACAGGCGCACGCGCAACCACTCGCCTTCCCGCTCGATCGACAACGGCAACAGCGCCGCCTCGATACCGACACCCGGAGCAACGGTGGAACACTTTGCGCCGTCAGCCCGGGCGACCAGTTGTCCGCCGGTGATGCTGCCCTGAAGGGTGCAGGCATCGAGCGCGATCCATTGCTTCGGATCGAAATTTTTTCCGGTCTCCGCGTTGGCGACCAGTGGACGATGTGGCGTCAGCGTGATGCTGCCGTCCGTCGCCTGCTGCAGATGCAACAGCCAGGTGACCGAAAGTTTCGTGTCCGCATTCCACTGGATATGCCACGCGTACCAGCCCGCTGCGGCCATCGGTGCAAGACTGAAACGCAACCTCGGCAATTCGACGGGTCTCGCCTGCCAGACCTGCTCGTGGTTGTCGTACTCGCCATCGAACCATCCTTGCGGATCGACCTTGACGACCGATTTCGCTTCCACGCGGGATGGCGACGACTGGCAAGCGCACAGGATGAGTGCCGCGAGGATCGGGGCGATGACGCGAAGAAGCCGGAGAGTTCGTTTCATCGCGCAAGGATAGACCGACGCCGACGATTCGGCGACATACGGCACGCCGCGAGCAGCGAGGGCTCGCTATGCTCGCGGCCACTCTGGAGGGAGATCGTCTTGAGCGAAGAAATCCTGCGCGCGGATCCCGCATTGCGCCGAAAAACAACGATCGTGCTCGGCATTGCCATCGTACTGGCGATCCTCGCCCTCTTCCTGTTCCAGCGCTGGCTGATCGGCTCGATCGTTTCGCTCGACGTGCAAGTGGCCGTAGTGCGCATGCGTGGACTGATCGGCATTGCGCTCACTGCAAGTGCGATTTGCCTCGCCGTCCTTGCGGCGTACTCGGCACGCAAGGGCGCACAGGCGCGCGCCGGCGCGCGCTGGCCTCTCGCCGATGCGCGCGTGTTGCGTGATACGCCGATCCGCCGCGGCGCAGCGGCACTGCGCATCGGCCGCTGGCTGCAGGTTCTGGCGGGCGTGCTGGTCGTGCTCGCCCTTGCGACCGGCGGCGTCAGCTGGCGCCTGTTCAATCTTGTTGCGTGACGCGCAACAGCAAGCGCCGCTTCATCCCGGAAGCATGAAGCCCATATCGCGCTCGAACCACGACAGGTTCGGGAAGATGTCATCCAGCAGGCCATCGTCCACACCGAACCAGCGGGCCAGCGTCGCGCCATAGGAATCCACGGAAACCGTCGGAATCAGGTTGCCATCGCCCGCGAAATCAGGGCTGTTCGCCGCGAGATCCGGCAACTTTCCGTAGACGTGCCGGCCACGCACCGCGCCACCGAGTACGAACAGATGATTGCCCCAACTGTGGTCGGAGCCATCGCCATTGCTGGTCAGCGAACGACCGAACTCCGAAGTCGTGAACGTGGTCACCTGCTGGTCGACACCGAGTTCGATGGTCGCCGCATCGAATGACGCGAGTGCGCGTGACAGACCCGCGAGCAACTGCGGCTGATCGGCCATCTGCGCATCATGCGTATCGAAACCACCCAATGCGCAAAAGAATATCTGTCGCCGCAAACCAAGTGCCTGACGCACCGATATGAGTTCCGCGGCACGTCGCAACTGGCTGCCCAATGCGAAAGCGAAACGATCGGCGGCGGGTGCACCGGCCTCGGGAGGCAGCGGAAACGGCGTCGTGATCGGCGGTGCCGCAGCCAGTGCAGCTTTGAGGATGCGGTAATCATCGACCGCACCTTTCAAGCGGCGTCGATAGGCATCCACCAGCAGATTGCCCTGTGCTTGTGCCAGATGTGCCTCAAGATCGAGCATCGAAGCGGGATCGCGCTCGTTCTCGATCGCGCGGATCGTTCCGGTATCGACACTCAAACCTTGCGTGCTACGGCCGACCTGGAAGGGGTTCGCGCCCGCCAGCGAGAGATTCATCGCAAGCGTCGCATCCGGGTTTCGCGTGGAATGCACGAGATCGGCGATGCGCCCTGCCCAGCCGCTGGCGGGCGTGCTGTCGACCGCCGAACGCTGTTCGAGGTTCTGCCAGAAATCCTGCTGGTCGTTGTGCGAGAACAGTTGAGCGGGGAGCAACGCGCTGCGGTTGTCATACGCCTGGCGCGTGACGGGTCGCAACAAGGCGCCGACGCTGCCGAGGAAGGCTGCACGACCGGAATTGAACAGGCTTTGCAGTTCGGGCATCTGCGGATGCAGGCCGACCTCGAAAGGCGCACCACCCAGCGGCGACAAGGGCAGCAGGCTGGCCTGCGGAATGGTCAGGCCGCGCCGACGATTCGCATAGACCGCATATTCGGTGTTGCCGCGTGGCACGAGCAGATTGTGCCCATCATTGCCGCCGAGCAGGAACACGCATACCAGCGCCTTGAAGTCGTCGCCACGCGATGACTGTTGCGCCCATGCGTGATTGAGCAGCGAAAGGCTGCCCGGCGCGGCGAGGAATCCGGCACCCGCCCCGATTGCCAGCAGGCTGCGCTGCAGGAAACGACGGCGCGAATCGTTTGTGGAATGGTGGGACATGGGAATTCCTCAGCGCTGCACGGCGTATTCGGGGGACGTCGTGATCAGGTAGATCACGTTCTGCACGCGCAACAGCGGCTCGTTCGCAGGAATCGACAGCACGCGGGTGCGAATGCGTGCGTGCAAGGCGGGCGGTATCGCGCTGCCGAGCAGCAACTCACCGCAGCGTTGCAGCAAGCGGTCGATCGAGCCGGCAGGTGCCGTGTTCGATCCGGTGGGCGGCTTGATCATCTGCACCCAGCGTTCGAGCGTGATCAGGCGTACGCCGGGATCAAGCCCCTCCATCGGTCCGCCGCGATAGCTGTAGTAGACGCGACCGGCGAGGTCATTGGTCATCTTGATCGCATAGTCCGAGGTGGTCACCTGCATCTCGGGCGCGACCAGACCAGCATTGGCGA
>JBEBXZ010000396.1:0-3300 GCA_040391335.1 Dokdonella fugitiva
GTGGTCGGGGTGGGCGATCCGCTTGCCGCCCTCGCCGATGCGCGCCGCGTGCTGCGGCGCGTGATGTTCGTCTGGCTGGCGCTCATCGCCGTCGTCGTGCTCAGCGGCTGGGCCGGCTGATCGCTCAGGCCCAGCTGCCGCGCAAGGCGCGCACGCGGGCTTCGAGCGTTTCGGCGTTCGCTTCGCCCGGCGCGACCGGCGCATCGGCGGCGAACACGATGCGCGACCAGAAGCGGCGCGGCAGGCGCGCGCGACCCATGCGGCTGTCCTTGCGGCTGAAGATGCTGCCCCAGAGGCCACGGATCGCCAGCGGCACGACCGGCACCGCGCGCCGGGCGACGATGCGCTCGACACCGGAACGGAACGGTGCGATCTCGCCATCCGTGGTCAGGCCGCCCTCGGGAAAGATGCAGACCAGTTCGCCATCGGCCAGCGCGCGATCGATCTCCTCGAATGCCTTTTCGAGCAGTTCGGGATTTTCCCTGGCGCCGGCGATCGGAATCGCGCGCGCGGTGCGGAAGATGAAGCTCAGCACCGGGATGTTGAAGATCTTGTGGTACATGACGAAGCGCGCTGGCCGGCGCACGCTGCCGGCGACGATCAGCGCATCCATGTAGCTCACATGGTTGCAGACGAGCAGGGCCGGGCCTTCCTCGGGCACGTTTTCGAGCCCTTCGGTGCGGATCCGGTACAGCGTGTTGACGAGGATCCAGCTCAGGAAACGCATGAGGAATTCGGGAACCAGCGTGTAGATGTAGATCGCCACGACCGCATTCAGCACGGCCACGCTGAGGAAGATCTGCGGGATCGTCAAACCGAGCGCGGTCAGACCGAGTCCGAGTCCGGCCGAAACGACCATGAACAGCGCATTGAGGATGTTGTTGCCGGCGATCACGCGCGACAGTTCGCTGCGATCCGTGCGGCTCTGCACGAGGGCAAACAGCGGCACGATGAACAGGCCGGCGAACAGGCCGATCAGCACCAGGTCGAGCACGATGCGCATGCTGCCCGGCGCCGTCAGGAATTGGAATGCGCCGAGCCCGCCGAGGCTGGTGGCCAGCGGGCGCGCGAAATACAGGTCGATCGCGAACACGGTCATGCCGATCGAGCCGAACGGCACGAGGCCGATCTCGACCTTGTGCCCGGACAGGCGTTCGCACAGCAGGGAACCGATGCCGACGCCGACCGAGAACAATGCGAGCGTGAGATTGAGCACGCCTTCGCCACCGCCGAGATAGGTCTGCGTATAGACCGGCAACTGCGCGGTGAACACCGTGCCGAAGAACCAGAACCAGGAAATGCCGAGGATCGCGTTGAAGATCGTGCGGTCCTTGGTCACGTAACGCATCACGCGCAGCGTTTCGCTGGCCGGATTCCAGTTGAACCTGAGATCGGGCGCGGTCGCCGGGGCTGGCGGAATCGAGCGGCTCACGAGGTAACCGACCACGGCCACCGATACGACCAGGATCGAGGCGGCCGTCTCGCCGACACCGCCGAGTGCCATCAACGAGCCGCCAGCCATCATGCCGATCAGCACCGCTAGCGAGGTGCCCATTTCGACCAGTCCATTGCCGCCGACCAGTTCCTCGCGTTTGAGGGCCTGCGGCAGGATCGCGTACTTGATCGGCCCGAACACGGTCGAATGCAGGCCCATCAGGAACAGCACGACGAACAGCAGCCAGACCTGATGCGCATGGAAGGCATACACCGCCACGATCATCGCGGCGATCTCGAACAACTTCACGTAGCGGATCAGGCGCGTCTTCTCGAACTTCTCGGCGATCTGCCCGGCACTCGCGGAGAACAGGAAGTAGGGCAGGATGAAGATGGCCGGTGCGATCATCGCGTAGAAGCCGATCTGGTCGCTGGCGAGCCCGAGATGGGCGCTGATCAGCACGATCATGCCCTGGCGGAACGCATTGTCATTGAACGCGCCGAGCGCCTGGGTCACGAAAAACGGTGCGAATCGCCGCTTGCCCAGCAGGTTGAACTGGCTCTGTTCGGACATGGAATCAGGGGACCTGTAGGAGACGCCCGCAATTTAGCAGAGGCGGCAGCGGCGCTGTGTGGACAAGCGCATCGGCGAACGCTTCGCCGTGCGTGTTGTCCAAGCCCAACCGCTATCCCACGACGGGAACGGCCGCGAACGCGCTGGCTGCTTGTGCGGTGGCCGACGAGGTCCTTCCGCATGCGGCTTCAGCCTGTTTGTCCAGAGCATCCCTATACTTGCCTTCTTTATCATCACGGCCCACCTGAATGACTTCGAGACTCCCGCTGTTTCTTGCCCTCTGCCTGGCGTTGCCGGGTCTCGCCTTCGCGCAGAACCTCAAGCCGCTGCCGAATCCCGATCTCTCGAAGCTCACGCCGGCCCAGAATTCCGAACTGCGCGAGGCGCGTGTCACCTTCGACACGTCGAAAACCGGCCGCAGCGGTGGCGATCTGGCCGACCTGTATGCCGAGCTCGGGGGTTTCTACGCGCGTGCCGGCCTGCTCGATGCGGCGGATATCGCATTCGAGAACGCCAGCCTGCTGATGCCAGACGATGATCGCTGGCAATATCTGCGCGGGATTCTTGCGCGTGATCGTGGCCAGCAGGCGCAGGCGCGCGGATTCTTCGAGAAGGCATTCAAGCTGAATCCGATGTACCTGCCGACCCGCATGGTCGTTGCGGCGGATCGCCTGAAGGCCGGCGACGTGCCAGGCGCGCGCAAATTGCTTGACGAGCAGCTCGTCGCCCATCCCGACGAACCGACGGCACATGCGTTGCTCGGCGAGATCGACATCCGCGAGAAGAAATATGCGGACGCCGCCAGGCATCTGCGCGCTGCCCTGAAAGTCGATTCGCAGGCGACCAGCCTGTATCGCCTGCTGTCAGTCGCCGAGGAGGGCGCGGGCAATGCAAAGGCGGCCGCCGATGCGAAGGCACGAATCGGCGATGGCAGCTTGCATCTCGAGGATGCGGTGCGTCGTCGCGTCGCCTCGCAGGGATCCGGTCCCCAGCAGGTACCGGCAGCACCGCAACTCGATGTGCGCATGATGGCGATGTCCGACGCCGCGAGGCAGGCCTCGCAGGGCCAGTTCGGTACCGCAAGACCCTGGATGGCTTGTTGAAGAAGAATCCGAACGATGTCGAGGTGCTGGTTTTCTATGCGCGAATCGAGGCCACGGCCGGCAACGCCGCGGCGGCGCGTGCGCGTGCGCGCGCAGCAATCAGCGCCGATCCGAAATCGACAGGGGCATGGATGGCGCAGGGCGTGATTCTCGAGATGGACAAGGACGACAACGGCGCACGCGAGTCGT
>JBEBXZ010000397.1:0-3296 GCA_040391335.1 Dokdonella fugitiva
AGCGCATAGAGCAAGCCAAGCAAGGTCACTATCAGGACCAGTGCGTGTTTCCAGCGGGGATAATCGTTCATTCGTACAAATCCGGTTTTACGCTGCAACGGATGGTTCGGGAGGTGTCTGCGGCAGGTTATCGCTCACCACCCGATAGCGCCGCCCCCTGCAAGCCGCCGACGCACGCCGGCAGTCGCTCGCTTTCACAGCCGATCAGTGACGATCGGCGTATTTCCAGCAGCCTGGCTTCAGGCCTGCTTGATCGTGCCTTTCGGCAGAACCGCGGTGATCGCGTTCTTCTGGACCTTGATGCTGACCTTGTCGGCGATTTCAAGCGTCACGAAGGTGTCGGTGAGATCCTCGATGCGACCCAGCATCCCGCCATTGGTCAGGACTTCATCACCCTTGGCCAGCGCGGCCACCATCGAGCGCTGTTCTTTCGCACGCTTCATCTGCGGGCGGATCAGCATGAAATAGAAGATGCCGAAGATGATGATCAGCGGCAGGAAGGTCATCAGCGGATTCGGAGCGGCGGCGCCCGGGGCGTGCGCAAACGCGGAACTGATCAGGAAATCCATGGCGACTCCAGAAGGTTGCTGCATACCCGCGCGTACGGCACGGGATGCGGAAAAAGGTCGCGGATTATGCCACGGGCTGATGCCACGCGCACGGCGGCCACCCGCAGCATCGAGGCAAGCGCCTGTGCGCAAACGCCGCTGCGGGCTCCGGCCCGCAGGGCCGGGGAAATCTCGACCCCGTCATTCCAGAGGCAGGTAGTGACGAATCGCGACCGCCCTGGCGCTGGTCATCAGGCGTCTTCAATGAATTGCAGGACTCTGGATGAACGGTCTCCGGCAATGGCGGGCCAGCATGAGCCTCAGGCGGCGCGCACGCTGTCGAGGCGCGCCGGGCGCTCGTTCCAGTGCGGCGCTTCCGGCCAGTCTGCGGGAGCCGCGCCACGCACCACGCGCACGATGTCGCGCCGGTCGATCTGCGGCGCCAATGCGGCGATCAGGTCGAGTGCGTAGTCGCGCAGCACGCGATCGCGTCGCAGGACGACCCAGGCCGTGCAGATCGGCAGCAAGCCATCCGAAGGCAGCACGCGCAGATCCACCAGGTCCTCCTCGACGAGCGCCATCTCGGCGAGGATGCCGACGCCGAGCCCGGCACGCACATAGGTCTTGATCAGGTCCGCGTCACGCGCGGTGACCGCCAGCTTCGGCTCGAAACCCGCCGCCGCGAATGCGCGGCGCAGCGAGGATTCCGCCGCCAGCGAGGATTCGTAGCTGACCAGCGGATGCGCGGCGAGTTCGTCGATGCGCGGCGCACGGCCGAGCGCGGCCAGCGGATGCTCGCGCGGAACCAGCACGACGCGATCCCAGTGGAACAGCGGGATCGCCAGATCGGCATTCGGCGGCCCACCCGCCGTACTCACGATCGCGATATCCGCCTCGCCCTTGCCGAGCAACTCCATGAGTTCCGCGTCGCCATGCGGTTCGAGGCGCACACCGACGTCGGGAAAGCGCTGCTTGAGGCCGGCGATCGCGGTCGGCAACACGAAGCGCGACTGCGTGTGCGTGGTGATGATGACCAGCTCGCCCTGCACGTCGCTGCGCAGATTGGCCGCCAGCGCCCGGATGTTGGCTGCCTCGGCGAGGATCGTCCGCGCGCGTGCGACAACCTGCTGGCCGGCGGCAGTGACCGCATCGAGACTCTTGCCCTTGCGCAGGAACAACTGGAAGCCGAGCTCGCCTTCGAGCTGCTTGAGCTGCTTCGACAAGCCCGGCTGCGTCGCGTGAACGCGTTCGGCGGCAAGCGTGATGTTCAGGCCGGCATCGGCGATCGCCACGATATAGCGCAACTGGGTCAGGGTCATGCCGGCAGCTCCACACGCTTGCGCCGCATCGGGCCGGCGCCATGCAAACCGGCGCCAGGTACGTGCCTATCGGGAGACCTTCTGTTCGGGGCGGTGGCTGGATGCGGCATGGCGGCTTTCCTGTGCTCGAAGGCGAATGCCGTTCGATATTGCCATGCAGCATAAGTGGTGCGCCATCCTGCGTCCAGTACAGACGTTTAGACGTCCGTTCCGCGGAAATCACCGAATGGCATATCTCCGGCATGTTTCGGTATTTCCCGAGCTGCGGCGGCCTCCCTAGTGTATTTCGGAATCTGCGGACGAGGCGCCCCCTTCCCGTCGCTGCCGCAACTCCTTTCCCTGCGCAGCGGAAGAAGGTGCCTGAAGGCACCACGGACGACCCCAGGCCACCACCCGCTTTGCAGGTTTCTTGAAGAATGCAGCCTCATACCCGTTTACCAGGATCATGAATCTCTACCCCCTCTTTGCCGACCTGAACGGTCGACGCGTACTGGTCGTCGGTGGCGGCCCTGTTGGCGAACGCAAGGCCGAGGCCCTGCGGCGTGCCGGCGCCCGCGTCGAAGTCGGCGCACCGCAGTTGACCGCGAAGCTCAGGGAATGGGTCGAACAGGGACTGATCGAGCATCGCGAGGGCTGCTTCGAGGAAAGCTGGCTCGACGGCATCTGGCTGGCCGTCGCCGCAACCGGCGAGCGCGAACTGAATCACCACGTCGCGCAATGCGCGGAACGGCGGCGCCTGTTCATCAACGTCGTCGACGATTCCGCCCTGTCGAGCTTCCAGGTGCCGGCCGTCGTCGATCGCAGCCCGCTGGTCGTGGCGGTTTCAACCGGTGGCGCGGCACCCGTGCTCGCGCGCCTGGTCCGCGAGCGCATCGAATGCCTGCTCGATCACTCGCTCGGCCCGCTCGCCACGCTGGCCGCGCGTTTTCGCGAGCGGATCCGCGGGCGATTCACCGATCTTGCGGCACGTCGCCGCTACCTGGAACGGCTGTTCACCGGCAGCGTCGCCGCGCTCGTGCGCGGGAATCGCGTGGCCGAGGCAGCCCGCCAGATCGAGTTCGAACTCGCCGCCAGCACGCCAGCGCCTGCGCGCGGCTCGGTGGTACTGGTCGGCGCCGGCCCGGGCGATCCGGGCCTGCTCACGCTCAATGCACTGCGCGCACTCAACGAAGCCGACGTGATCCTGCATGACCGGCTCGTCTCGCCCGGAATACTCGCGTTGGCGCGGCGCGACGCGCACTTCATCGAAGTCGGCAAACAGGGCGGCGGCACGCATACGCCCCAGGAACGCATCCACGCGCTGCTGCTCGAACACGCCAGCCAGGGCAAGCGCGTCGTGCGCCTCAAGGGCGGCGATCCGTTCGTGGTCGGGCGCGGCGGTGAGGACCTCGACTACCTGCGCGAGCACGGCGTCGAGTACCAGGGCGTC
>JBEBXZ010000398.1:0-3295 GCA_040391335.1 Dokdonella fugitiva
CGTAGGGATCCTTGATGTCGCAGGTCTTGCAGTGCACGCAGTTGGCGGCGTTGATCTGCAGGCGCTTGCCGGCTTCGTCGTCGACCATTTCGTAGACGCCGGCCGGGCAGAAACGCGTACACGGATTGTTGTATTCGACCGCGCACTTCGTCACGCAGACATCGGTGTTGGCGACGTGCAGATGGATCGGCTGATCCTCGTCGTGTTCGGTCGCGGCGAAATACACGCTGGCCAGCCGATCACGCGGCGGCAGCGTGCGGTTCACCCAGTCGCGGTCGGGGGCGCTGTATTCGTCGACGCGCTTGAGCGCGGAGTGATCGGCGTGGTTCTTCAGCGTCCACGGCGAGAGTCCCGCGGTCACGGTTTCCCAGCCTGCGTTGGCGAGGCCGAGCCACAGGCCCTTGTTGAATCCCGGGCGGATGTTGCGCACCTTGTGCAGCTCGCTGACGACGGCCGAGGCGCGCAGCTTCGCATCCCAGCCAGCGGCCGTTGCGGTTTCCGCGATGTGTTCGGCGGCGAGCATGCCGGAGCGCATCGCCTGGTGCGTGCCCTTGATCTTCGGCACGTTGACGAGACCTGCCGAGTCGCCGATCAACATCGCGCCGGGCATTTCGACGTTCGGCAGCGATTGATAGCCGCCTTCGACGATCGCGCGCGCGCCAGCGGAAAGAATCTGGCCGCCTTCCAGCAAGGGCTTGATCAACGCGTGGTTCTTGAGTTGCTGGAATGCTTCGAACGGCGCGAAATTCGGATCGCCGTAGTCGAGGCCGGCAACGAAGCCGATCGCGACGCGATCCTTGTCGAGGTGATACAGGAAGCTGCCGCCATAGATGGCCGGATCCAGAGGCCAGCCGAGCGTGTGCACGATCTTGCCCGCTTCGCCACGGCCCTCGGGCAATTGCCAGAGTTCCTTCATGCCGATGCCGTAGGTCTGCGGGTCGCAGTTCGCATCGAGCTTGTACTTGCGGATCAGTTGCTTGCTGATGCTGCCGCGGCAACCTTCGCCAAGCACGGTGATCGGCGCGAGGATGTCGATGCCCTGCGTGTAGCCTGGCTTGTGCGAGCCATCGCGCGCCACGCCCATGTCGCCGATGCGTACGCCACAGACCGCACCCGCCTCGTCGAATACCGCCTCGGCGGCGGCAAAACCGGGAAACACGTCGACGCCGAGCGCTTCGGCCTGCGGTGCCAGCCAGGCGCACAGCGCGCCGAGCGAGACAATGAAATTGCCGTGGTTGTGCATCTGCGGCGGTGCCACGGGCAATTTCGTCGCGCGAGCGTGGTCGCGCAGCCACCAGAACTCATCCTTGCTCGCGGGAACGCAGATCGATGGCGGATTCTTGCCCCATTCGGGCAGCAATTCGTTCAGCGGCTCGGGCTCGATGACCGCGCCGGACAGGATCTGCGCGCCGATCGTGGAGGACTTCTCGATCACGCAGACGCGGATATCGGGCTTGAGCTGCTTGAGCCGGATCGCGAACGCCAGCCCGGCCGGGCCTGCGCCCACCGTGATGACGTCGTATTCCATGGTTTCGCGCTCGCTCATTGCTGGCTCCGGCTCGCTTCGGCGGGTCTTCCATTGTCGCGGTTCGGGAAGCGGGCGGCAATTCGCGCTTGCGGCATAATCGGGGAAAACCGAGGGACAACGACATGACCGAGCGTGTGGAGCAGGAGCTGTCTACGCAGCGATTGCGCGGAGCGAGTGCATTCCAGCTGCTGCATTGGCTGGCTGCGAACCGGATCAGTGCCAGTCAGTTGCATGCGGCGTATCACGCGGCGATTGACGAGGAAAACCCCACATTGCATGCGTATGTGGCCCTCAACGCCCAGGCGGCTGCGGAGGCGCGGGCCAGCGACGAGCGGCGTGCGGCGCGCAATGCGATTGGTCGTCTCGACGGCATGATGGTTGCCGTCAAGGATAATATCGACGTCGCCGGCCTGCCGACGTCGCTCGGCCTGGCACGCCGCGCGACACGCGTCGCCGACACCGATGCGACCGTCGTTGCGCGCCTGCGCGCAGCCGGCGCCACGGTGCTCGGCAAGACGGCGGTCGATGAAGCGGGTTTCGGCTCGACCGGCGCGAGCGCGGCGAGTGGCGCGACGACGAACCCGCATCGGCGCGGTTTCATTGCCGGTGGTTCGTCGGCCGGTTCGGCGGCTGCGGTCGCCTCGGGTCTGTGCGCGTTTGCGATCGGCACCGACACGCTCGGTTCGATCCGTATCCCGGCCAGCCATTGCGGCATCTACGGTTTGCGTCCGACGCTCGGCGAAATCTCGATGCAGGGCGTGGTGCCGGCCGCGCGTCGCCTCGACAGCGTCGGCATTCTCGCGCGCTCGGTGCAGGACATCGCGGTCGTGCTGCAGGTGCTCGATGCCTATGACGCGGCCGACCCGCGTTCGCGCCGTCGTCGCGTGGCGCTCGATCTGCCCGACTGGGAACCCGGCCGCCTGCGCAGCGGATTCCTTCCCGATCTCGGCGCGCTGGGCGCGAGCGCCGAAGTGCGCGCCGTGTTCGCACGGGCGATGGAGCTGCTGACGGTCGAGCTGGGCGAACGACATGATGCGGACCTTGCCGGTTACGATTTCCCGCGCATGCGTCGTGCCGGTCTGTTGATCGCCGAGGCCGAACTCGCGGTCGAGCTGGCCGAGGACGTGGCCGATCCGACGCATCCGGTGTCGCCGCGACTGCGCGGCATGCTCGACTATGCGCGGGCCAAATCCGCCGTCGACTACGCAACGGCGGATCGCATGCTCGATCGCGCTGTGGTCATCGCGCGCGACCTGTTCCAGCAGATCGATGTGCTGGTGCTGCCGACGGTGCCGCATGCGGCATATGCGGTCGGCGAAGCGGAGCGCGCGAACGATGCGGACCTGTGCAGCTTCGCGAGCCTCGCGGGATGCCCGGCGATCAGCCTGCCGATGGGCATGCTCGACGACGGCCTGCCGATCGGTTTGCAACTGGTCGGTGCGCCGGGTTCGGATCTGCGCTTGCTCGATCTCGCCGAGATCTGCGCGTCGCGACTCGATGCGGCGCCGGCCTATCCGATCAGCTTGTCACTCTGAATTCCGGATGCGCGTCGCCCCGAAGTCGGGCGACGCGCGCAGGACAAAGTGATGTTCAGGCGGCTGGCGGAGAGTTCTTCGGGGGTTGCCGATGCTGGTTGCCCTGTTCCAACGTCCAGTCGACCAGTTCGTGCAGCGACTCATTCAGGGCGCGCTCGAACGCCGCGATCGCGCTCTCGATGTCGGCGCCGGTCTCGGCTTGGATGGCGTTGATGACCTTGCCCTTCGGCCC
>JBEBXZ010000399.1:0-3273 GCA_040391335.1 Dokdonella fugitiva
GAACGTCTGCGAGCCACCGACCGTCAGTGATGTGATCTTCGCCAACGGCTTCGACGCCGTCGCTCCCTGATCCAGATCCAGGCCGCGGCCCCGCGATCAGCGCGGGTCCGCGGCAAACCCTCCGACCGCAGCGCAAGGCTGCGGACGGCAGCGGCAATTAACGAAGAGCGCGCAGAGCCCTGCGGGCAGCAAGACCAAGCGCGACCGACAATAGCGCAAGGCCGAGCTGACCAAGACCCGGCAGACTCGTCGGCGGTGTCGCGCCGCCACCCGGCGGTATCCCGCGCAAGGTATTGGTCACCACCGCCGAAACTATGACGCCGGCTGGTACCGAAACGGACAGCGGGGACGGCGGCGTCAATTCGGCATCCCATGCATATCCCGGCGGCGGTGCTGGCAAGCTGGGACTTTCCGTGATCGTGCAGGAATTGGGGGCAGGAATACCGCTGACCAATGCTTGCTGGTTCGCCGGCACGGTGACCGTCGCGCCGAATTCCGGCGATGTACAGAGCACCGTCATCTCGAACACGCTACCCGTCGCATCGCCGCCGACAACGGTCTTGCGGATCGCCAGCGACCCGGTCGCCACCGGCACGCCGACGACCAGCCGGTTGAAGATCGTGGCCAACGACTCCTCACCTGCCACGACGGCCAGCGTGATCGGTGCGGGCGGCGTGGTCGTGGTTTCCCACGCATAACCGGCGGGCGGCGCTGGCAGCGCTGGATCTTCGGTTACCACGCAGGTATTCGGCGCAGGCACGCCGAGAATCTCGACGTAGGTTCCGGCCGGCACATTCACGGTGGTCGAAAATGGCGTGGTGCTGCAGTCGAGATGGACCTCGAACAAGGTTCCGGTCATCGGATCGCCGCCGCTGACGTCCTTGAATATCTTGACCCCCGTGGTGCCCCCCTGTGCCTGCGCGGCGCCCCCGGCGAGCAGGAGGATCAGGGCCGCGCCCAGCGCATGCCGCAACGGACGCGCGCGCCGGCGCGCCCTTTTCAAGGAATATTTGCTTTTCATCAGTGGCCTCAGGTAGTTACGCATAAGGTCGCGAACCGCCTTCCGTTGACAGTGGTGCGACTGAGCATGTGCCGCGAACCGGAATCCGCGACCTTCCCCGCGATCCCGCAAGGGCATTCTGTTCCCCGTGATACGCGCTCGGCGCGTCTCCCCACGACAAAGCCAGCTTGCCTGAAAGGCTTCTTTCTGAGAACTGCGTCACATTCTCACGAATAATTTCCGAAATTGATACCCGCGCCCTGCATGTGCATGCTGCGCAACCCGACATCCGCCAGGCCATTGCCCATGCCAGCCCTCATTGCATTCTGCTGCTGCCCCGATCAAGCGGTTGCCGCGACGATTGCGCGACAGCTCGTCGAACAGCGGCTTGCGGCCTGCGTCAATGTGTTGCCCGGCGTGCTGTCGACTTATCGCTGGAACGATGTGATAACCACCGACAGCGAGGTCCTGCTGATGATCAAGACCACGAGTGCGGGATTCGATGCCTTGCGCGAAAAACTGCTCGCGCTGCATCCCTATGAACTGCCGGAGATAGTTGCTGTCGATATTGGCGCAGCCCACGCGCCCTACCTCGCATGGCTGGAGCAGCAGGTCGGATCACACGGCAGCGACGAATGATCATCGCCGCACCGGCATGCAACCCCGCCTTGACCTGTAAAATCCCTGATTCACCTGGAGTATTGCCGTGTTCCGATTCCTGTTCGCCGGTCTTGTCGGCCTGTCCACCCTGCTTCCTGCTGCGCAGGCGCAGGAACAGGATGGCCTGTTGCCCGTCGAACAGGCTTTCGTGCTGCGCGCGGAAATCCGCGAGCCGGGCCAGATCGCCTTGCACTGGGACATCGCGAAGGACTACTACCTCTACCGCTCGCGCATCAAGACGAAGACGACACAAGCCGGTCTTGTCCTGTCCGCAGCGGAACTGCCCAAGGGGATCGAACGCCACGACGAGTTCTTTGGCGACGTCGAGATCTATCACGACACGGTCGACGCGATCCTGCCGTACACGCTGGACGATGCGGCAGCGGGCACGATCGAACTGACGGTCACCGTGCAGGGCTGCCACGAAGTCGATCCGAAGATCTGCTATCCGCCGTATGCGAGCACCTTGTCGCTGCCGGTTCCGGCAGGGGCGCCGCTCGCCGCCAATGGCTCGCCTCTTGCGCAGAAGCTGGGCGGCAGCGTACTCGGCGCCGCCGCACGCCCGCTCGACGACGAGGAAGCATTGCCGCCCGAACAGGCTTTCGTGTTCGAGGCGATCGCGATGAGCCCGACCGAAATCCTCGCGCGCTGGACGATGCCGAAGGATTATTACCTGTACCGCGACAAGAGCAGCGTCACGGTCGATGACGGCAGCGGCGTCATCGTAGGCAAGGCCGCGTGGCCAGCCGGCGTCGATCACGTCGACGAGCACTTCGGCACGGTCGTCGTCTACTTCAACCAGGTCGAACTGCCTCTGGCGCTGGCGCGCCCGGATGGCAATGCCGGCACGATCACCCTGCGCGGCGAATTCCAGGGCTGCAAGGAAAACGGCATCTGCTATCCGGTCATGGAACGACGCATCGAGGTCGATCTCGATCCCGCCACGCCGGAACAACTGGCCGCGGCCGCAAGGACTTTTGTCGCCGCGCCCGCAGCCGTCGCCAGCGACGCCGCCGACGCCTCGGCCGACAATGCGCTGCGCTCGCAGCCACCCGCCACAGCCGAAGTGAGCCTGATCGGCGCACTGCTGTTCGCGCTGCTCGGCGGCATCGTGCTGAACCTGATGCCCTGCGTGCTGCCGGTGCTGTCACTCAAGGTGATCGGCCTCGCGCAGAGTGGCGAAAGCCTGGCCAAGGCGCGCAGTCACGCGCTCTGGTACACCGCCGGCGTGCTTGTTTCGTTCGCCGTGATCGGCCTGGCGGTGATCGCGCTGCGCTCGGCCGGCCAGGCGCTCGGCTGGGGCTTCCAGTTGCAGCAACCAGGTTTCGTCGCGATCCTCGTCTATATCCTGCTCGCGGTCGGCCTGAGCCTCTCGGGCGTGTTCACGATCGGCGCCGGCATGGCCGGCATCGGCCAGAACCTCGCCTCGAAATCCGGCCCGGCCGGCGATTTCTTCACGGGCGTGCTCGCCTGCATTGTCGCCAGCCCGTGCACCGCACCCTTCATGGGGCCGGCGCTGGCGTTCGCGTTTTCCTCTTCGCCGGTCGTCGCCCTGCTGATCTTCCTCCCCCTCGGCCTCGGCCTCGCCCTGACGTTCCTGCTGGTCGGCTTCG
>JBEBXZ010000400.1:0-3253 GCA_040391335.1 Dokdonella fugitiva
TACATCTGCGGCACAATCACGCGCCTTGCAAGGAGATCCCCGAATGACCCTCAATGAACTCGCCGAAACCCGCTGCGTACCGCGCAAAGGCAAGGAGAACGCCACGGCTGCCGCCGACGTCAAGGCGTTTCTTGCCATCCTTCCTGGATGGAAGCTGACGGCCGATCACAGCGGCATCGAGAAGGAATTCCGTTTCGACGATTTCCACCGCACGATGGCCTTCGTCAACGCCGTCGCCTGGATCGCCCATGCGGAAGATCACCATCCGGATTTCAAGGTCAGCTACCCGAGCTGCGCCCTGCACTACTCGACGCACGATGTCGGCGGCCTGTCGCTGAACGATTTCATCTGTGCGGCCAAAGTCGAGCGCCTGCTCAAGCGTGACTGAACACGTCGCAACGGCGAACGGAAAGCTGCGCGAGTCCGCGATCTGGTTCGGGTGGCTGATCTGCGTCGTGCTGGCGGCTTTTGCGCTCGATCAACTCGCGCGCAGCCAGCTTCGCGAGCACTTGCGGGGTTCCGCGACGGCCATGCTCGGCGCGCTGACGCATGGCGATACGCCTTGGCGCTGGTCGATGCGATCCGCGGCCGATGTGATCGCCGGGCGCGCGTTTGGCAGCAGCGATGCGCAATTTGCGGAGCATGGATTTCGCGTCGTCTCGCAGGGCGAGGCGTTCGAGTTCGGTCTGGTTCTGGCAGGAACGCTCGACCTGCAGCGCTTCCGTCGTATCGAAGGCAATGCGCGCGTCGAACAGGCCACGCCGATGTCCGTGATCCTGCGCACACGCTTCGACCAGCCCTTGTGTCGCAGCACGACGTTCACCATCCGGCCGGAAACACCCGGGTTCTCGATCGATCTGCTCGAAAGCGCGTGGCGGTGCGCCGACGGGAGTTCGCTGGTGCCGATGAGCGCGGCGATGTTGCGGCTCAGTTTCGATCTCGACGAAGGCCAGAGCGTGGTCGTCTCGGATGTCCGGTTTCCGCCCCACGCTGCGCCATCGCTCGAATCTCTGGCGACGCTGGGCGCCTTCCAGATGCCGTCCGCTTCCGATCGTGCAGCGCTCGTTTTGGCGATCCAGGCCACGCAGATTTCCGCGAGCGGCGCGGCATGGCCGGTTTTCGAGCTGAAATCCGATGCGCGTGTCGAACAAGACCTCGTCGCGCGTGATCTGATCCACGAACAGTCGCCAGCCGCGCTGGTCATCGCCAGCGGCGATCTGGACACCGTGCGCGCAGCGGCTGCGCAATGGTCGGCAACATCGCGGGATTTCGCGCCGCCCTGGCTGTCGTGGGCGGCACTCGCCCTCTATGCCGCATTGCTGGCGATGCTTCGCTTCAAACCGGTGCGCTCACCGAAACTTCGCGCGCTCTGCGAATTGCTCGGCGCCATTGCGCTGCCGTTGGTGCTCGTGATCGGTGGCCTGATCAGCGACAACCTGGGCCTGCCGATCCAGCTCGCGATCGCCGCCAGTTTGCTGTTCGCCTTGAGTCTTCTGGTCGGAACCGCGCCAGCCTCACCAACCACCCGCACCGCACGGCGCGGCAGTCTGCTGGCCCTGCTATCGGTGATCATCGCGATCGCCGTGGTCCTGATCCTGCGCAATGGAAGCCCGCTGGACGAATTTCCGGACTCCCGGAAGATCGCTCAATACCTCGCATGGGCCGCCGTGCAGCAGTTCCTGGTCTGCGTCATCGTCGCCGATCGCCTCGAACGCCTGCTCGGCTCGGCGCGATGGGCACTGCTATGCACTGCGATCATCTTCGCCTTGCTGCATACGCCGAACGCGACGCTGATGCAGTTCACGTTTATCGGAGGCCTGATCTGGATCTGGAACTGGCAACGCCATCGGGCCTTGCTTCCCAACATCCTCGCCCACACGGCTTGCGGACTGCTGGTCGCCAGCCAGTTGCCGATCGACTGGCTGCGCTCGATCGAGGTCAGCGCGCGCTATTTCCTTTGATGCACAAGCGGGCCGAAGGACCGGAGATCCGGCCGCCCTGGTCTACTTGCGCTGCAAGCCATCCACCACCGAACTCAGTTCCGGCGGCAACGGCGTACTGAAACTATAGGTGCGCGAGCCCAGTTCGAACTCGAATCGGGCGGCGTGCAGGAACAGACGCTTGAGTCCTCGCTCGCGCATCAAGCGATTGAACTCGCGTTCGCCATACTTCTCGTCACCGGCCACCGGATGTCCTTCGTAAGCAGTGTGCACACGGATCTGGTGCGTGCGACCGGTCTCAAGCGCGACTTCGGTCAGGGTCGAGTCCTGAAAACGCTCAACCTGAATCAGGTGCGAGACCGACGGTTTTCCTTCAGGATCGACGCGAACCATGCGTTCGCCGCCCTGCAGGACAAACTTTTGCAGCGGCTGTTTGACCGTCATCCGCGTCTTCGGGAGGTGGCCTGCCAGCAAGGCGAGATAGCGTTTGGTCGCCCGCCCCTCTCGAATCACTTCCTGCAAGCCGGTCAGCGCCGAGCGCTTGCGCGAGAACACGAGAACGCCGCTGGTATCGCGATCGAGCCGGTGCACGAGCTCCAGCGTGTCGTTCGGCCGCGCCGCGCGCAATAGTTCGATCGCGCCAAAACTGACGCCGCTGCCGCCGTGGCTGGCCACGCCGCTGGGTTTGTCGAGGACCAGGAACTCGCGATCCTCGTGGATGATCGCCGCCTCGATCCTGTTCAGCTGGCCGCTCGCCGGCACGCCATGATCGGCCGGCTCGGCAACGCGAACCGGCGGAATGCGCACGTCATCCCCCGTTGCCAGACGCGTGTCCGGCTTGGCGCGCTTGCCGTTTATGCGCACCTGACCCGTGCGAAGAATCCGGTAGATCAGGCTGCGCGGAACGCCCTTGAGACGCGTCGACAGGAAGTTGTCGACACGCTGCCCATCCTTGTCCTCGCCGACCTTGACGATCTGCACGCCAGTTGCGGCGGCTTCCGCAAAGTTGACCGAAGTCTGTGTCTTCATTGAAAAAATCCGCATCTGGCTGATACACTGAAGGAGCGTATCGCGCCGCCAGCCGGATCTCCTGAAAGGGGAAACCGGCGGCAATTCATAGGCGCATCCGTCCGTAGCGCCTGTCCGGGCCCTGCCGCCTGATCTCTGTAGGAGAGGCACGCAGGTTCAAAAGCCCGGGCATCGTAACGGTTCGAATCGGAGATTGCTTGTCGCCCTTGCGGTGACAAAGGGTCACCGGGAACGCATGCACCAAATGAGCGCCAGCGCCCGGAAAGCGCTGGCAATTTAACGAC
>JBEBXZ010000401.1:0-3227 GCA_040391335.1 Dokdonella fugitiva
GGTAAAACGCCTGAGCTCCGACGCGTCGCGCGAAACCAGGGTGGGTGCGCAGCATTGCGGGAAATGCAGCGTGAAGAGCTTCTCGTTGGCGTCGCGCAGGGCCTGCGGATGGTTGACGACGAGTACGCCGGCATCGTGCGCGAGCTGCAGGACGAGCGTGTCGTACAGGAATTGCGCGTCGACTGGTGGATCCTTGCGCGCGAGCACGACATCGACCGTTCGCAGGTCCGTCCATTGCGCCTCTTCGAGGGTGAACCAGTGCGCGGGATCCTCGCGTACGGAAAGCGCGGCCAGGCGCGCCCATGGCTCGCCATCGCGGATGGCCAGATCGCCCTGGGTCATGTACAGGAGGCGGTATCCGCGGCGCTGCGCCTCGAGCAGCATCGCGAAGGTCGAATCCTTCTTGATCGTGATGTCGGCAATCGCGTCCATCAGGACGGCGAGCGTGCGGGGCATGCGGGTCTCCAGAAATATTTTCGCGACAAAAGCCTGAGGCTGCGGTCGCGGTATGCGTGGCATGCCTATACTACACTCGGCCCATCGGAGAACTGGTCAGACAGGTTTGTCCGGAGTGCAAGGTTTCCAGCATTCTTGTGGACTTAGCGGCTTTACTTGACAGATTGGCTAGGTATTGGTTAAGAAGTGTTAATAATGCGGGATCCCGTGTCACGCTGCCCCGGATGATTTTCATCGGTGATGGCGAGGTATTTTTTCCGTATATCGAGGCGAGTAGGCACGTATCTTGCGTGTCCGGATCAGCACATGTGGTTGGGGGTCATTACAAGGTGGACGAGACCAAACAGGGCAGCTTCAGTGGCCTGAAAGTCATGGTCATCGATGATTCGAAGACGATCCGCCGAACCGCGGAGACGTTGCTGCGCAAGGAAGGTTGTGAGGTGGTCACCGCGACCGATGGCTTCGAGGCGCTCGCCAAGATCTCCGACCAGCAGCCGCAAATCATCTTTGTCGACATCATGATGCCGCGTCTGGATGGATATCAGACCTGCGCGCTGATCAAGAACAACCAGATGTTCCGTTCAACGCCGGTCATCATGCTGTCCTCCAAGGACGGCCTGTTCGACAAGGCGCGGGGACGTATCGTCGGCTCCGAGCAGTACCTCACCAAACCGTTTACGCGCGAGGAACTGCTCGGGGCGATCCGGCGGCATGTGGACTGGAAATAATTCTTTTGGCATGGCCATTCGACTCGCAGGGGTAAGGCGGTGGCGCACATATTCATCATCGACGATTCACCGACCGACGTACGCGTCTTCACGACGCTGCTTGAGAAAGCGGGCCATCGCGTCAGCAGCGCGCCGAGTGCGGAACTCGGCATCGTTGCGGTCAAGCGCGAGTTGCCGGACGTGGTCATCATGGATGTCATCATGCCGGGCATGAACGGCTTCCAGGCCACGCGCGACCTGAGCCGTGATCCGGCCAGTGCGCACATCCCGATTCTCATCGTGACGACGAAATCGATGGAGACCGATCGCGTCTGGGGCTTGCGCCAGGGCGCCAAGGATTTCCTGACCAAGCCCGTCGACGCGAAAGATCTGCTGCAGCGTATCGACAACCTGTTGCGTGGTTGAGAAGAACATCATGGCCAACCATGCCGAAAGCTCACAATCCGGACCGTTCGAGGCACTCGCCGACTACGAGCGACGCAGTCTCGCCCACGTTGCCGGTTTGCCCGAGCAGATCGATGCGCCGGGTCTCTGGCGCGGCATCGGCTTTCGTATTGGTGCCCGGCATCTGGTCAGCAGCATCTCCGAAGTCAATGAAATCCTGACCTTGCCGCCACTGACCGTGGTGCCTGGAACGCAGGGATGGATGCTCGGCGTGGCCAACGTGCGCGGCAATCTGGTCGCGGTTGTCGATTTGCGGGGCTACATCGAAGGTGGGCGCAGCGCGCTGACCGACTCCACGCGCGTACTGGTGGTTCGTCAGCATGGCGGCAGCGTGGGGCTGCTCATCGACGAAGTGCTCGGGCAGCGCAGCTTTTCAGACGATCAGCGCGCCAGTGCATTCGGCGAGGAAGATGAGCGTTACGGTCGCTACGTCGGCGAGAAAGTGCAGCTCGGCGACATCTTGTGGGGCTTGTTCAGCATGAATGCGCTGGTCCGTACGACGGAGTTCCAGCAGGCATCGGCATAACGTGGTCGGACCCGGGCGGGTCAGGCTTGCGCGCAACTAGGGGTGAGGTAATACAAATGAGCACAACGTCCAGCGCACTTTCGGGCACGGAGCGATCGGGCAGTATCAATACGATCCTGATCGTGTTGTTGGTGCTCGCAATCGCATTCGCGGCGGTCGACTTCATCTGGCTGACGATCAAGAGCAACCAGGACCGCCAGGCCAGTTCGCTGACGACGCAGGTCCAGGTGCTCTCGCAAGCCCTGACGACCTACGCGGCCAACGCGGCGGGAGGCAACGAACTCGCCTTCGATGAATTGGCCAAGACCAGCAAGGACATCGACACCTTTCTCGGTTACCTCAACAAGGGCAACCCGAAGGAAGGCATGCCGTCCTACGCCGCGGAAAGCGGCGTTGAAAAAGAGATGAAGGATCTGATGAGCGCATGGACGCCGGTCCAGACCAATGCGACGAAGATCCTCGACGGCAAGAGCCTCGTGCTCGACACGGCAACCACCGCGAGCGAGTTCTCGTCGAGGATGCCGGTGCTCAACTCGCGCATGAACGAAGTCGTCAACATCCTGACCGAGCGCAATGGTGGTCCCGGCCAGGTCTACATCGCGACGCGCCAGATGCTGCTCGCCGACCGCATGATCCGCCGTGTGCAGGAAATCGGCCAGGGCGGCCAGGACGCACAATCCGCAGCTGACGGTTTCTCGCGCGATGCCGCGCTGTACCGGTCGGTGCTGACCGGCCTGATCGACGGCGCTCCGGCCCTCAACATCCGCGCGATCGACCAGCCCAACGCGAAGCAGATCCTCACCGACGTGTCGCAGCAGTGGACCGCGCTCGACGAGCCGGTGCGCAAGATCATCGACGCCTCGACCGGCCTGCAGGACGTCAAGCGCGCCGCCGACGCGATCTTCAACGACAGCCAGAGCGTACTGCTGAAGGCCCGCAACGTCGCCGCGCGCCTGGATACCTTGCCGGCCAATCGCCAGTTCCCGAACCCGTTGTGGGGCGGTATCGCAGCCGCCCTGGCCATCGGCCTCGTGCTTCTGCTCGGCATCACCCTCGTGCGCGACCAGTCGCGT
>JBEBXZ010000402.1:0-3220 GCA_040391335.1 Dokdonella fugitiva
GTGGAGTTCCAGCAAGCTCGCTGGTCGGCGGTCAATGCGTCCGGTCGCCTCGTCGGCCATTTCAACGTGCATTCCTCGGACATCCACGCCACCGGCGGTCAGGTCGGCACGCCGGTCGTGCTTGCCCTGGGGCCGGACAGCGCACAGTATCCGTCGGTCGCCACCGCGCTCAACGATGCCGGCACGATAGTCGGTCTCGGCCTCGCCGAGGATCGTCCCGACCTGGTTCCGGTCGTGTTTGCCGCGGACGGCTCGTTCAGCGAAATCGCTGGCGCGGTGCTCGACCAGCGCGGCGGTTGCGCGAGGGCGATCAACAACGCCGGCGTCATCATTGGCAATGCCGGGATCGGCAGCGCGAACGGCTGCGTACCCGGGGCACGGATCTGGCTCGCCAAGGACGGGCAGGTCCGTGACCTGTACGAATCCGTCGACGACACCGGTCCGTTCACACGGTTCGCGAGTGCAATCGCGATCAACGAGGATGGCGTCATCGTCGGCACCGGGCGTGACGCGCAGAACGCCGCGCGCAGCTTCAAGCTGACGCCGATCGCGGCGGACGGGATCTTCGCCGATGGCTTCGAAGGCTGATCCACGCTCCTGAGCAACGGCCCGGCGTTCGTGCCGGGCCGTTGGTGTGGCCAGGGCAGTCACGCGGCGATCGGCATCGAAACGCAAAGGAGCGTGCCGGATCGCAGGGGTTCTCGCGTACGGAATAGTGCGCTTCGTCCCAATGGCGTGGCCGGCTGATCGATTGCGGTCGATTCTTGCTTCCCGTCGCCTCGCAGTCCGCTCGGGGAGTGTCCGCGCCATGGATTTCGCGGCACATGCGCGCTTCGCCAGGTTTGTCCCCAAACCGGAAGCCCACCCCTTCGATACAGCCATTCCATGGCGGACTGCGAGTGCGACGAACGTCGAGGTGTTCGAAAGAGCGATGCGCTGCTCGCGCGGAGCGATGGGACCAGGAACGCGGTCGATGCCGAACTTCAAGAGAACCTGGATGCCGCTCGAAACGCTTCGAAACGACATGCGCAGGATGTCTTCCGCACCGTGGCACGCACTCGTTGTCCTGCGCGGCACGGTCGCACTGATCTTCATGGCGCATGCCTTGGTGCGGCTCGTGAACGGCAACGTGCCGCGCTTCGCCGGCTTTCTCGAAAGCGAGGGCTTCGTCCATGGCACCGCCTGGGTGCTGGTGATTTCGGCCTGCGAAATTGTCGGCGGCCTGTTGCTCGCCTTCGGCGTGGGCGTTCGAGGCGTTTGCGCTTTGCTTGCCTGCATCGTGGTCACGGGTATTGGCTTGATCCATGTGCGGCAGGGCTGGTTTGTCGGCGAGCATGGCGTCGGTGGCATGGAGTTCAGCGTGCTGTTATGCGCCGCCTTGTTCGTGATTGCCTGCAGCGGGCGATCGCATTGGTCAGGTTCGAAGTCCGTGCTAGCTTCGCGCAGCGGGGGCTCATCCGATGACGACGCCGAGTCTTGCGCATGAGCTGGTTCCCTGCGGGGGCTTCTTGCAACTGAAGATGTTCAAACGCGTTCCATCCGTTTTCTGGATCGTCCTGATGTGGTGGACGGCGTACGCGCTGATCTTCGCGACCCAGGTGATCCGGATGGGCGATCAGCAGGGGCAGCCGATATCCTGGCAGGAAGCACTGCAGTTCAGCTTTGGCGGCTGGATGACATGGGTGCCGCTGAGCCTCGGCTTGTACTGGCTGGTGAAGCGCAGCCCGATCGAGCGGGATCGCGTCCTGCGATCGCTTTCGGTGCTCATGCTGGGTGCGGTGGCCGTGGTCGTGCTGCGCGCCATCTACGTTTACCTGACGAATTCGTTTTTCGCGTGGTATGGCGATCAGGCTCTGCCCGGATTCGGCAGCGTATTGAGCACGGCTTTCAGCAACAACTTCATGCTGGCCTGGCTCGTGATTGGCATCTCCCACGCCATGGTTTCTACCAGCGCAGCCACGAGCGCGACCAGAAAGTGGCGGAACTGGAAACGAGCCTGACCCGGACCCAGCTTGAGGCGTTACGCGCACAGCTCAATCCACATTTCCTCTTCAATGCGCTCAATTCGGTCGCGGAAATGGTTCATCGCGATGCCGAGCTGGCCGATCGCATGCTGGTTTCCCTTTCCGCGCTGCTGCGCGACAGCCTGTCTTCCGAGCAGGATCAGTTGCGCCCACTGCATGAAGAGCTTGAGCTTGTGGATCACTACCTCATGATCGAGAAGATCCGGCTCGGCGAACGCCTGCAGGTCGTCCGCGATATCCAGGCCGATTGCGTCGACGTTCCGATACCGGCGCTGATCCTGCAGCCGCTGGTCGAGAACGCGATCGTCCATGGCATCGCGCGCAGGCGCTCGCCAGGCAGTCTTTGCGTTCGCGGCAGACTGCATGACGGTCAGCTTGTGCTTGAGGTGCAAAACAGCGTTGCCCACGCTGACGTGACCCGCTCTGGCACGGGCATCGGTCTGCAGAGCACGCGCAGCCGCCTGCAACTGCTGTATGGCGAGCGGGGCTTTCTGTCCCGGCAGGTGATGGAGAATGGCGACCATCTCGTACGTCTGGCTATTCCGACGGTGTCCTCGATGCGGATCGACGCCTCGCCGTTCCGGAGGCCATTTGAATGAGTGAGCTGCGTGCGGCGATCGTCGATGACGAGCCATTGGCGCGCGCACGCCTGCGTCGCTTGCTGGAGACGGTGGCTGGCCCGCTCGTTACGATCGTTGCGGAGTGCGTGGACGTCGATGAATTGCTGGCGAGGGCGGCGAACTGCGCGATCGACGTGCTGTTCCTGGATATCGAGATGCCGGGAGGCAGCGGTTTCGACGCATTGGCACGATGGCAGGGACCACGACCCCAGGTCGTCTTCGTGACCGCGTATGCCGAACATGGGGTGCGTGCCTTCGATGCGCGCGCCACTGATTACCTGATGAAACCCGTTTCCGCGGATCGCCTGCGCGATACCTTGCAGCGCATTCGACACGCTGCGGCGCAAGGGTCGCCGGCCGCGGAAGGGCTGCCATGCAGGCGTCTGCCGTTGACGATCGGACAACGCACGCATCTCGTTCCGGTCGTGCAGATAGATCTGGTGCTCGCACAGGGCAATTATCTGGAAGTGCATGCGGCGGGAGCGACCTACCTCATCCGCAGTACGCTCGCCGATTTCCAGTTGTAGCTCGTAACGCAGGAGTTCGTTCGCCTGCATCGTTCGGCGATCGTGCGCG
>JBEBXZ010000403.1:0-3217 GCA_040391335.1 Dokdonella fugitiva
GAGTCGGCGTAGCAGCAGCCCTGCGATTCCTTCTCGCCGATGATGTGCGCCTGGTCGCGGATCGCCTGGTAATTGACCAGCACGCCGTCCTTGATCAGGTCCCAGCGCTTGGTCTTGATGCCTTCGTCGTCATAGCCGACCGCGCCAAGCGTGCCCTTCTGCACCTTGTCGGCGAAGATCGTGACCTTGTCGCTGCCGTACTGGTAATTCTTCGACTTCCATTTGTCGAGCGTCGCGAAACTGGTCCCGGCGAAGTTCGCTTCGTAGCCGAGCACGCGATCGAGTTCGAGTGGATGGCCGACCGACTCGTGGATGGTCAGCCAGAGGTGGCTCGGATCGAGCACGAGATCGTACTTGCCCGGCTTCACCGACGGCGCCTTGAGCTTCTCGCGCGCCTGCTTTGCAGCGGCGACCGCATCCTCGAGCATGTCGTAGGAATCGGTGTAGCCCACCACGCCGCCTGGTAGCGCCAGCTTGTGCTCCTTCTTGCCGTCGAGATATTCGAAACCGCGCCCGTTCGCCGTGGAAAGCCCATCGCGCGTACGGAACTTGCCGCTGGCCTTGTCGATCGCGGTCACGCTGAAGGGCGCCCAGATGCGATGCACGTCCTGGTCGATGTACGAGCCATCGGTCGAGGCGAAATACTTCTGCTCGTTGACCAGGAACAGCATCGAATTCACGTAGTCGGCACCGGCCTTGGTCGCCGCGGCGTTCACGCCGAGCAGCAGGTCGACCTTGTCCTTGACCGGCACGTCCATCGCATTGCGCACGATCGGCGTCGCCCAGGAAACTTCACCGACGCCCTGGGTCGGCGCGAGTTGCACGGGCTCGATGGTCAGGCGCGAATTCGCCCTGGCGATCGCCACGGCCTGCTTCACGGCGGCGGCGACCGCATCGTCGGCAAGATCGTTGGTCGCGGCAAATCCCCAGGTGCCATTGACGATGACGCGGATGCCGACACCGGTCGACTCGGTGTTCACGACGTTCTCGACCTTGTCCTCGCGGGTGATGACGAACTGGCGCAGGTAGCGCCCGACCCGCACGTCGCAATAGGTCGCGCCGCCGCCTTTCGCCGCATTCAGTGCGACGTCGGCCAGGCGCTTCTTGAATGCGACGTCGAGCCGGGTGGTCAGTGCTTCGGCGGCAATCACGCGCCCATAGGCCGGAAGCAGCAACGCGCCAAGGGCGACCCCGCCCACTTTGAGAAAATCACGTCTTTCCATCATGAACTCCAGGGCAGGACCGCACCGACCCCGCCGGAACGGCGGGCATCACAGGCCCCGGATCGTGAGCGCAAAAAATGCCCCCGTCATGTGACAAAGGCAATGGTCGGGAAACCCCGGAACTGGCCGGTCGTGACGAGGGGCGTGGCGGAAGCGGGCTAGCGCGGCGCTTCCACCAAGGGATGGCGCGACCAGTCGAAATCGATCGTCACGCGTTCCTTGTCAGAACTGGTCGCCTCGATGCGTGCGGGCTTTCCGTTACTGGCGCAGATCCACATCCGGATATCGCCATCGGCGTCGATCCCCGGCAACTGCCCGGTCGCGCGAAAGCGATAGACACCCACGTCACCGCAGCGTCCGGATTTCGCATGCCCCTGCTTTTCGACTTCGCGGATAGATGCGATCGACTTGCGCATTTCGGCTACATCGAACTCGGTGGCCGGCAGCATCGAGCGATCGGTGGAAGTCCAGTAGCCGAAGGCACTGACCCAGGCGCCTTGCGGCATCACGATGAACTCGAGGTCATCGCTGCGCAGGTGGATGCGGTCCGGGAACAGCGCATCGATCTCACCTTTCACGCGCGGCGTGCCGGGACCAAATACATTGCCCTCGACCTGACCTCGGAAACCGCCGGCGGCCATGACTTCGTCAAACGCCTTGCGCACCTCGGCACCTGGATCGGTCGGCACCGCCGCACTGGCAGTGCCGATCAGCAACAGGGCGAACAGCGGAGCGGACATCTTCATTCGAGATCCAGCCTGAAGGACACGGCGGACGATTCTGGACGCTGCTGCATGAACCTCGCCCCCGATATCGCGCTGGCCCCCGGCCGCGCCACTTGCCGTGCTTTCGATGGAGCCCCTGCAGGAGAAAGCTCATGTTGGTCATCGATCAGCCATTCCGGGATTTCTTCCGGATGGCCGCAGGCTGCTGCCGCTCGCCGTTTGGGCCGGTTTCGGAGCGAGCGGCGAAGGCGCCAATGGCTTCCCTGATTCGCGTCCTGATCTTCGCCATCGGCGGTCTTGCGCAGGCAGTCTGCGCGCAGACATCCGCAGGATTCGATCCCAACGCCAACGGCCAGGTCAACACCCTGGTCGTGCAGGCGGACGGCAAGCTCATCATCGGCGGTTCGTTCACGACGATCGGCGGAGTCGCGCGCACCCGCATCGCCCGCCTGGCCGCCGACGGCAAGCTCGATCCGGGCTTCGCCGCCGTGGTGGTCGACGGCAGGATCAAGGTCGTCGCCGTGCAGGCGGACGGGAAGATCCTGATCGGCGGCGGCTTCGCCCAGGTTGGCGCCTCGGTGCGACCCAATCTGGCGCGGCTCGATGCCAATGGCAGCGTGGATACCAGCTTTGATCCCGCGGTCGGCGGCTTCGTCTATGCGCTGCGCGTGCGTCCCGACGGCAGGATCGTCATCGGCGGCGCTTTCGCCACCATCAATGGGCAGCCGCGCAGCCGTATCGCGCAATTGAACGGCGACGGCAGCCTCGATGCCGCGTTCAATCCGGGTGCCGACAGCCTCGTCGAAGCATTCGCCCTCTATCCCGACGGCAGGCTTGCAGTCGGAGGCGACTTCACGATGATCGGCGGCCAGGCACGCAGCCGCATCGCCCGCCTGCTGCCCGATGGAAACGTCGATGTCGGCTTTGCACCGAATGCCAACGCCGAAGTCTTCGCCCTGGCCCTGCAGGACGACGGCAAGCTGCTGGTCGGCGGCGGTTTCATCAGCATCGCCGGGCAGACCCGCAACCGCGTCGCGCGGCTGAATACGGACGGCACGGCCGATGCGTTCAATCCGAACGCCAGTTCGATCATTTTCGCGATCGTGCTGCAGGCGGACGGCAAGGTGCTGATCGGCGGCGATTTCACGTCGGTCGGCGGGCAGACGCGCAACCGCGTGGCGCGGCTCAACGTCACCGGCAGCGTCGATCCGGGCTTCAACGCGAATTCGGCCGGCACCGTATTCGCGCTCGCCGCACTATCGAGCGGAC
>JBEBXZ010000404.1:0-3214 GCA_040391335.1 Dokdonella fugitiva
GATGGCATCCTGGAAATGAGATTTCAGGTTGCTCGCGGCGACCGTGCGCGGATCGCGTGGCTGTCCAAACTCGTTGTTCTCGGACCAGACGGGACCAAGCGCGGTGAGTCCGGTGGGCCTGCCGGTCGCCGGGTCGACACCGGTGTAGACGAACGCTTCCTGCGTGTTGACGATGCCGTCCGCGCCGCGATAGGCGACGTTGTTCGGCAGCGAAAGATGGTAACGGCCGCCCTGCGCGAACAGCTTCAGGCTCGAATCGCCGTGGACGTCCCAGGTGGCGCCGACGCGCGGAGCAAGCTGGCGGTTCTTCTTGGCGAAAGCCTGGCCGCGGCTGTTGTAGTTGGCGAATTGTTCGTTGCGCAGGCCGAGCTCGAGCAGGACGTTGTCGCTGACCTGCCAGAGATCCTTGAGGTAGATCGCCTTCTGCTCGACTTCGAGGTTCGAGGCGCCGATGTTGATGTAGCGCGTGACGTAGTAGCCGTCGAGGCCATAACCGCCACCTGATGCGGGCGAGCCGACACCATCCGGCGCGGAGATCGGCTCGTTCGGATCGGTATTGCGCCGGTAGACCCAGTATTCGCCGCCCGCGTAGGCATCCTCGCCGGTCTTCGCCTTGGCGTCGTTATAGTCGTAGCCGGCCTTCAGCGTGTGATCACCGAGGCGGTACTCGAGGTCGAGGCGCGAGGCCAGCGTTTTCTCATAGGTGCCGGGAATGAGCACGGCATCGGTGAAGAACTGGCAGCTCGTGTAGTTGAGGCCCGGGATTTCGCTGCCAGCCTCGTTGGTGACGGATGGGCAGTCAGGGCGATAGTCGAAGGGCGTGTTGATGTGGGTGGTCTTCGATTCGCCGAGCATCGCGGACACCGTGAAATTGTCCGAGATCATACCGGTGTAGTTGCCGATCCAGGTCCTGGTGTCGTCGTCGCGGTAATAGCCGCCGGCCTTCTCGTCGTTGTGGCTGAAGTCCGAGTAGTCGAAGCCGGTGTAGTCGACGCTCTGCTTGCCACGATCCGAGAAGCCGGTGACTTCGAGGCGATGGTTGTCGGTAATGTTCCAGTCGAGTTTGGTCAACCAGCGCGGCGTGCGGTAGACATAATCGCTCCATCCGCTCTGCGCTGCTGTCGCGACGCCGCTGGCCGAGTTGGCGATGCCAAGATCGTTCGTGCCACCGCCGTCCTGGCGCACGAACTCCGCGGCCGCGTAGAAGAACAGCTTGTCCTTGATGATCGGGCCGCTGCCGTAAGCGGAAACGGTGGTTTGGTCGAACTGGTTGTCGTTGCGGTACTGCGAGATCCTTCCTGCGCCACCGATTGCGTCGGGCGACCTTCCGTTCTCGCCGTAGTAGCGGTTGCGCGGTGATGCACGCAGGCTTTCGGGACTCCACAGCACCTGCGCGCCGCCTTTCCATTCGTTGCTGCCGCGCTGGGTGATCACGTTGACCACGCCACCGGTCGCGCGTCCGTACTCCACGCCGTAGCCGCCGGTGGACAACTGCATCTGGTCGACCGCATTGAACGGCAGTTCGGTGAAGCCGATGCTGGTCAGTGCGTTGGTGACCGGAAATCCGTTGATGTAGTACGAGTTCTCGGAGACCGCCGAGCCACCGAAACTCGGCAGCGCGTTGAAGCGCGGCGGATCCGAGTACGCCGAATCGCCGGCGACCACGCCAGGCGCAAGCAGCGCGATCGAAGTGATGTTCGGCGCGATCGGCATGTTCTTGAGGTCTTTCGCGGTCACCGTCACCGACGACTCGACCTTCGATACGTCGATCGCATTGGCCGATGGGGCGGTCACCGTGATGCCATCGAGTTCCGTCGTTGCGCCCGCGGCGAGCAGCACTTCGCTACCGGCGCCGGCATTGACGACGACGCTGCTCTCGGCGATGGTCTGGCCATCGCGATCGAGCAGCACGCGGTAGTTGCCGTTCGGCAAACCGGGCAGGCGGAAGCGGCCATCCTCGCTCACGGTGACTTCACGACGCAGGCCGGTGGCCAGGTTCTCGACGATCACGGTGCCGCTCTGCCCGCTCGGCAGGCGGCCGAAGATCGCGCCGGATGTTTCCTGCGCATGGACGCCATGGCCGAGCGCGAAGCCGAGCGCGAGGGTCAGCAGTGACCGGCGCAGCAACACCCTGCCGGCTGATCTGTTCGAAGGGTTTTTCATGGGGAACCTCTGTTCTTGTTCTTCAGGTCACGGAAAGTCGCGCGTGAGCACACGCGATCGGGATCGGGATCGGTCAGGCTAATGAACCGCCACGCGCCGACCGGAGCCTTTTCATCGCGGCAGCGGTGCAGGCGATGCGTGTTCGCGCATGGCGCGGGTTGTCGGCAATAGCGTCGCGTCGGTGCGCGCTTCGATGTGACTGCGGCGGAAGCTGCTGGCCGTGATGCCGTAGCGGCGGCGGAACTGCCGCGCAAACGACCAGCGCGAATCGAAACCCGAGGCGAAGCCGACCTCGATCACGCCGAGTGAACTCGAGCGCAGCAGGCGGCGCGCCAGTTCGAGGCGCTGGTCGACGATGAAGGTCTGCGGGGTCTCGCCGAAGACGCGGTGGAAAACGCGCAGGAAGTGGCAGGGCGAGTAACCGATATGCGCCGCGGCCGCATCCAGACCGACCCCGTTCGGGCCGCGCGCGCGCAGGAAATTGCGTGCGCGCTGCAGGCGCGAGAACACGTGCCTGCGGCGCATGAGGCTGCGCCCGGGACAGTGTTCGACCTGTGCCTGCAACTGCGCCTGCATCGGCGCGAGCAAGGCGATGATCGCGGCGTTGCGCGCATGGGGTTCGTTCGCCCCGGTACACAACATGAGCCACTGCTTGCGCTCGTCGGCGCTGATGACACTGCGACCGGCCAGCAGATGACGTTGCGCATACGGCGTGATTGCCGCCAGCGGTGCCGCCCATGCGGCCTCCGGGCCGCTCAAAAGCGCCCATGCGGTGTTGGCCGCCTCGCCTTCGGATTGCACGACGACCGTGCCTTCGACGATCTGCAGGCTGCCGGCGGGCAGACTCCATTCGCCATCCGCACTGCGCAGCAAGGTGCTGCCACGCAGGCAGACGACGAGGCTGGTGCCATTGCCGACCGCCCGCGAACTGGCGTCGACGCCGAGCGTGTAGTCGAGGTGGGAGACCGGGGACCAAAGGTTGTTGCGGCTGCCGGGCGCAACGCCTGGACGGGTCATCTGGGAATTCATGGGAACCTCCTGGGTTGGGGGC
>JBEBXZ010000405.1:0-3154 GCA_040391335.1 Dokdonella fugitiva
TATGAAATCCGGAAGCAGCGATGCCGGCGATCCCTCGCCAGCATCGGATTGCTCAAGGCTTGAGCGTGCGCTCGAACAGATTGTAGATGCGCCTGTACTCGTCGTACCACGCATCCGGATGGACGAAGCTGTGGCGTTCCAGCGGATAGCCGGCGAGTTCGAAATCGTTCTTGCGCAGTTCGATCAGGCGCTGGTAGAGGCGCACGGAATCCTGGAACAGCACGTTGTCGTCGATCATGCCGTGGGCGATCAGCAGGCTGCCCTTCAGGCCATCGGCAAACTCGATCGGCGACGAACGGCGATAGGCGATCCCGTCATCCTGCGGCGTGTTGAGGATGTTCGAGGTGTAGCCGTGGTTGTACGAGGTCCAGTCGGTGACCGGGCGCAGCGCGGCGCCGGCAGCGAACACATCGGGCGCCTTGAACATCGCCATCAGCGTCATGAAGCCGCCGTACGAGCCGCCATACAGGCCGACGCGCTGACGGTCGATCGAATGATTCTCGGCCAGCCAGTTGACGCCGTCGATCAGGTCCTCGAGTTCGGGCGTGCCCATCTGGCGGTAGATCGCGGTGCGCCAGTCACGGCCATAGCCTTCCGATGCCCGGAAATCCATGTCGAGTACGACGTAGCCCTGTTCGGTGAGCAGGTTGTGGAACATCTGCTCGCGGAAGTAGTTCGGGTAACCAAGCTCGGTATTCTGCAGATAGCCCGCGCCGTGCACGAAGATCACCGCCGGATACTTCTTCGATGCGTCGAAGTCGGCCGGTTTGTACAGCTTCGACCAGATCGGCTGCTTCGCATGCGTAGAGGGCACGCCGACGATCTGCAGCGCGGGCCAGTTCAGCGCCTTGTACTCGGCGGTGCGCGTATCGGTCAGCGCGCGCGCGGTGCCGCCATCGGCGGAGACCACGGCCAACTGCGACGGCACGTACGACGACGATTGCAGGACGGCGAGCTGGCGGCCATCCGGCGACAGCGCGAATCCATCCATGCCCTTCACGTGCGTGATGCGCGCGAGCTCCCCGCCGGTCGCGGCAACGCGGTAGACATCGTAGGCATACGGCGCCTCCACGTTGGCGCGCAGGTAGAACGATTTGCCGTCCGGCGCCAGCACCGGGTCGGAGATTTCGAATGTTCCCGAAGTCAGCGCTTTCGGCTTGCCTCCCGGCGTCTTCGCGTAGAGATGCGAGTAGCCGGTTTCTTCGGATGCGTACCAGAGTGTGCGGCTGTCATCGGTCCAGCCGAATTCGTTGAAGTTCCAGTTGATCCAGGCGCGATCGCTCAGCCGGTGCTGGTTCGCGAGCCTGCCCGACGAGGCATCGAGCGTGGCGATCCAGCGGTCCTTGTTGTCATTCGCGCGCAACTGCACGGCGACCTGCTGGCCATCGCGTGACCATTGCAGGCCTTGCACGCTCACTGCGCGCTCGGCAGCCGGTTCGGGCTTTTCCTTCCTGCCGGACTTCTTCGGTTCGGCGGCGTCGGACTTGGACGCGCGATTCTCCTCGCGTATCGCTTTCAGCGGATCATCGCTGATGCCGGGCAGGTCGGAGAGCGCCAGCTTCGTCTGCGTATGCGCGGCGAGATCGAGCAGCCACACGCTTTGCGGCGGCGGCAGGTTGCGGCCGACGCGCACGCGCTCGTCTTCCTGTTCCTCGTAGCCGGATTCGGTCACATAGCGCTGCAGCTTGGCGACCTTGCCCTCATCGAATCCCTTCGGCGAAGTGACGACCAGCAGGCGGCGACCATCCGGCGACAATGCGCTGTTCTCGATCGCCACGTCGTCGCCGAGGAAGAACGGCAACGGTGCGCGGGTCGGATCACCTTTCTGGAAATTTTCTTCGTTCTGCTTGCGCGCATCGCGATCCGCCTTGATCGTGCGCAGCGTTGAAAACAGGCGCAGCTGCATTTCGCCGAGATCATCGGGCTTTTTCGATTCGGGATCCTTTTCGGTGCGCACGATCGCGGCCGGACTGGTGACCATGCTGGCGATGTCGTAGCGGTACCACTCGTTGCCGACGCGATACTGCAGGACGCGGCCGTCTGCCGAGAATTGCGGTGCGGCTTCGGTCTGTGGCGTGCGCGTGACCTGGACCAGCCGGCCATTGCCAAGCTCGCGCAGGAAAATATCGCCATTGCGCGCGAATGCGGCACGCTGGTGCGAGCGGTCATGAACCGCCGGGCCACCGTCCGCGTCCGCCATCGCGGCCGGATCGATCACCTGATCGATGCCGCCTTCCGGCGCGATGCGGTGCAGGTCGCGGATCGTCGAGCCATCGCGCGTGAGCCTGTAGTAGATCGCCTTGCCGGCGGCACTCCAGTACGGCATCTCGACCGGTGGACCGATCCAGTCCGGGTTGGCCATTGCCTGTTCGAGCGTGATCGCCTGTGCGGGTGCGGCGGGCAGACAACACAGTGCGATCAGGACAGGCAAGGTCAGGCGGGTCATCGGCGGGATCTCCGGGAGCGAAAGTCGCCGAGCATACCGGTTGCCGCACGCGCGGCCATGCGCCGGAAGTCAGTCGTGGATCGTGCGCAGGATGCACGGATCACCCGTGTGGCGAGAGCGGGTGGGTGGCCGCGGCTTGGCATCGCGCATTGATTCGTGCAGCCTTCCGCATCTTCTTGTCTTTCCCGGGAAACTCCGATGCTTCTTGAATGCGTGCAGACCGAAACAGCGGCGAATCCGCGATTCGCAGTGATCTGGCTGCATGGCCTCGGTGCCGATGGCCACGATTTCGGGCCGATTGTGCCGGAGCTTGTCGCGCGTGACTGGGCGCCGATCCGCTTCGTGTTTCCGCACGCTCCGAAACGTCCCGTGACGATCAATGGCGGCATGCCGATGCGTGCCTGGTACGACATCAAGGGCACGCAGATCGCCGATCGCCAGGATGAGCACGGAATCCGCGAATCGATGCAGCATCTCGATGCGTTGATCGCACGCGAGATCGAGCGCGGCATTCCTGCCTCGCAGATCCTGCTCGCCGGGTTTTCCCAGGGTGCGGCGATGGTGCTGTCCGGCGGCTTGCGCCATGCGCAGCGTCTGGCCGGCATCGTCGCGCTTTCGGGTTATCTGCCGCTGGATCAGTTGCTGGTCGCCGAGCGTTCACCGGCGAATGCGGATGTGCCGATCTTCATGGCCCATGGCAGTGCCGAT
>JBEBXZ010000406.1:0-3149 GCA_040391335.1 Dokdonella fugitiva
CGTGGCCGAGGACAAGCTCGCCCAGGCGATCGGACGCGGCGGCCAGAACGTGCGGCTCGCCAGCAAGCTTTCCGGCTGGCAGTTGAACGTGATGACGGCCGACCAGGTGCGCCAGAAGAGCGAAGGCGAGCAGGATGCGGCGCGCCAGCTGTTCATCGACAAGCTCGAAGTCGACAACGAAATCGCCCAGATCCTTGTCCAGGAGGGTTTCTCGACGGTCGAGGAAATCGCCTACGTGCCGACCGCCGAACTGCTGGCGATCGATGGGTTCGACGAGGACATCGTCGAGGAACTGCGCGCCCGGGCCCGTGATGCGCTGCTTACCGATGCGCTTGCGGTCGAGGAAGGAATTGAAGAACACAAACCGGCCGACGACTTGCTCGCGGTCGAGTCGATGGATGAAGGGCTCGCCTACGAGTTGGCCCAGCATGGCATCGTGACCCGCGAGAACCTTGCTGATCTGGCCACCGACGAGCTCATCGAGCTTGCGATCGAGGGCATCGATGAGGAACGCGCGGCGGCGCTGATTATGGCGGCACGCGTGGCGTAGCATCTTGGTTCCGGATGGTGCCCGATTGGGCACCATCCGAAGTATTGAAGATGGTGCGGCAGTCGCGGGCAGGTCAGGAGTACAGAGAAAATGTCGGACGTAACGATCAAACAATTGGCCACCTTGCTGGCTACACCGGTCGACAAGCTGCTCACGCAGCTTGGCGAAGCGGGAATGAGTTTCTCCGACCCGGAGCAGTCGATCAGCAGCACCGAGAAGGTGAAACTGCTCGGTTTCCTGCGCCGCAATCACGGCAAGCAGGAGGCGTCGGCCGAGGACAGCGCGCCGCGCCAGGTCACGCTCAAGCGCCGCACGGTCAGCGAGCTGACCGTCAATCCCGGGCAGCGCGGCGCAGCCGCCAAGACGGTCGCCGTCGAAGTGCGCCAGAAGCGCACCTACGTCAAGCGCAGCGTCGTCGAGGATCAGGGCCAGTCGCTGGATCCCGAGCGCGAGGATGCACTGCGCAAGTTGCAGGAATCGCAGGCCAAGCGCGATGCCGAGGAAGCGCAGCGCCAGGAAGTGGATCGCCGTCGCCAGGAAGACGAGGCGAAGATCCGCGCTGCCGAGGCCGCCCGCCTGCAGGCGGAGCAGGACGCACGTCTTGCAGCCGAACGCGAAGTCGCCGCGGCCGCCACGCCGGCACCCGCCGCACCGACCACGGTGGAGCCGCCGGTGGCGCCCGCTGCTGCGCCGGCTGAACGTGCCGCGCCGCCGCCGCGCGCGCCGGTTTCAGCGGATCGTCCGCCGCATCGTCCTGCGCCGTCGTCGACGCCGGACAATGCCAGCCGCTTCACCAACAACAAGCCGAAATACGGCAGTGGCAGTGCGCATCGTGGCCGTGATGGCGGCTCCGGTGCAGGCGCGCCTCCTTCGAACCGCTACGGCAACGAATTGCACCTGTCCTCCGAAGGCAGCGCACGTCGTACCGGGCGCAAGAAGCCGCGTTCGTCACGCCCGATGGACAACGCCCGCAATACGGGTACGCACGGCTTCTCGCGTCCGTTGGCGCCCGTCGTGCGCGAGGTTGCGATCGGCGAGTCGATCAGTGTTTCCGATCTCGCCCAGCGCATGGCCGTGAAGGGCGCCGAGGTCGTGAAGGCGCTGTTCAAGATGGGCGTGATGACAACGATCAACCAGGTCATCGACCACGACACGGCACTGCTCGTGGTCGAGGAGATGGGCCATACCGCGGTCAAGGCGACCGAGAACGATGCAGAGGTGGATTTGCTCGCACATGCCGACAACAGCGGCCAGACCGAAGCGAGGCCGCCGGTCGTCACCATCATGGGTCATGTCGATCACGGCAAGACCTCGCTGCTCGATTACATCCGCCGAACCCGCATCGCGTCGGGCGAGGCCGGTGGCATCACCCAGCACATCGGTGCCTATCACGTGGATACGCCGAAGGGCGTGATCACCTTCCTCGATACGCCGGGCCATGCCGCGTTCAGTTCGATGCGCCAGCGTGGCGCGCAGGCGACCGACATCGCGATCCTCGTGGTCGCTGCCGATGATGGCGTCAAGCCGCAGACGATCGAGGCGATCAAGCATGCGCGTTCGGCCAAGGTGCCGATGATTGTCGCCATGAACAAGATGGACAAGCCGGAAGCGAATCCGGACAACGTCAAGCAGGGACTCGTGCAGCAGGAAGTCGTTCCCGAGGATTGGGGTGGCGACGTGCAGTTCGTGCCGCTGTCGGCAAAGACCGGCGATGGTGTCGATGCCTTGCTCGATGCGATCTCGGTGCAGGCCGAGGTCATGGACTTGCGCGCGGTGCGCGAAGGACGCGCTTCGGGTGCGGTGATCGAATCGGCGCTCGACAAGGGCCGTGGTCCGGTGGCGACGGTGCTCGTCCAGCAGGGCACGCTGAAGAAGGGCGATTTCGTTGTCTGCGGCGTGGAATATGGCCGCGTGCGTGCGCTGTTCGATGAAACCGGGGCCCAGGTCGCCGAAGCAGGTCCATCGATACCGGTGCAGGTGCTGGGCTTGTCCGGCGTGCCGGAAGCTGGCGACGATTTCGTCGTCGTAGCGGATGAGCGACTGGCCAAGGACGTTGCCCAGCAGCGTGATGCGAAGCGCCGCGAAACGCGCCTCGTGCAGAGCGCGGGCAACCGCATGGAAGACGTCATGGCCCAGATGGGCCAGGGCGAAGGCCAGCAGACGCTCAACCTCGTGGTCAAGGCCGACGTGCAGGGATCGACCGAAGCGCTGCGCCAGTCGTTGACCGCCTTGAGCAACGACCTGATCAAGATCAACGTGATCTCGTCCGGCGTCGGTGGCATCACCGAATCCGACGCGACGCGTGCGGCTTCGTCGAAGGCCACGATCATCGGCTTCAACGTGCGTGCCGACGCGGCTGCGCGCCGTGTCGTCGAGGCCAACGGCATCGACCTGCGCTACTTCTCGATCATCTACGACGTGATCGACCAGGTGAAGCAGGTTGCCACCGGCATGCTCGGTGTCGAGATCCGCGAGGAGATCATCGGTGTCGCCCAGGTGCGCGACGTGTTCCGCTCGTCGAAGTTCGGCGCGGTCGCGGGCTGCATGGTCATCGAGGGCGTGGTCAAGCGCAACAAGCCGATCCGCGTGCTGCGCGACA
>JBEBXZ010000407.1:0-3148 GCA_040391335.1 Dokdonella fugitiva
AGTTCGACGATGATCAATCATGGCAAGCCTGTGCGCGATTCCATACACTTGGTCGCAGGTTCATTCATGGCTTTTTTCACGGCCGGCATCTTGGGGAGCACACGCGGCTTGGTCAGTGGAGAGCAGCACGAAACCTGTTCACCGACCTTGAGGCTGATCTTGCGCCTGCTCGTGCTTGTGCTGCCGGCTCTGTACGCGGCAGGCCTGCCGGCGGTCGAGCGCGAGTTCTACTTCGACCGCATCGACAGCCAGCAGGGTTTGCTGCAGAACTCGGTTTTCGCGATCACCCAGGATCATGCTGGCTATCTCTGGGTCGCCACGCAGGGTGGCCTGCACCTGTACGATGGTTATCGCTTCAAGCTCTACGCGCACGATGCGGATGATCCGGCCAGCCTGCCGGACAGCGTTGTCCTGGCGTTTGCGGAAGATGCCGAGAAGCGTCTGTGGGTCGGCACCAGTGCCACCGGCATTGCCCGGCTGGATACCGCGAGCAATCGTTTCGAGTCGTTTGCATTGCCGCTCGATGCGCCGTCCCGCAACGAGCGCGAGGCGGTTGCCGCACTCGTCTTCGATATCCAGCGTGGTTTGTGGATCGGTCATCGTCAAGGCATCGAGGTGCTGGATCCTGCCAGTGGCACGCGCACGACGATCAGGGCGCAGCACGCGACCGACAGTCTCGGTGCGATCCGGGGGCTGACGCTCGCTTCCGATGGCGAGTTATGGGCAGCGAGCGAAACGGGCCTGTGGCGTGTCCCGCGTGGTTCGGACGTCGCGCAGCGTATCGACGGGGCACTGCTCGATGACATGAACAGCGTCTTCGAGACCCGCGATCACCTGATCTATGCAGGCAATAGCCACGGATTGCACCAGATCGATCCGGATACCCACGTTCCCCGGCAGGTGTGGTCCGGCAGTGAAGGCCAGCCGGTCGCGGCGATCATCGAGGATGCGGTCGGTCGATTGTGGCTTGCGGTCAGTGGCGAAGGCCTGCTGATCTTCGATCCGGCGAATGGAGGCAAGCAGTGGATCCATACCGATCGCGACTTGCCTGGCAGTTTGCCGGAGACCGCGGTCCGGGCGTTGTTCATCGACCGCTCCGGCCTGCTTTGGGTAGGCGGCGAAGTTTCCGGCCTGAGCAAGGTGGAGCCGGGTGGCGCACCTTTTCGTTTCATCAGCGATCGCGAGCGATCGCGTGATGGCGTCAAGGGCAACAATCTGCGAGCGATTCTTGAAGATGCCAGCGGCGACCTGTGGCTCGGCACGGATGGTGATGGGCTGAAGCGCTACAACCGGCGCAGCGGCCGTTTCACCTACTACGACGACGCGATTGCAAAGGGTCTTCACTTTGATGCGGCAAGGCCGATACAGGTGGAATCGCTGGCTGCTGGCGAGGCCGGGACGATCTGGTTCGCGAGCACGCTCGGCATCGGCCAGTTCGATCCAGCCAGTGGCCGGGTCAGTGCGCTGCAGATGCCGGGCGATGCCGTCGCTGCAGGTCTCGATCGTATCTGCCGCGCCCTGCTGCTGGGCAAGGATGGCAGCCTGTGGCTCGGCCTGGCGGGTTCCGGGGTCATGCGCTACGAGCCGAAGACACGGGCCTGGCAACGCTGGCGCCACCACGATGGCGATCCAGCCAGCCTCAGCCACGATCATGTACTGAGCCTCGCGCAGGATAGCTCCGGACGGATCTGGGTCGGGACGGTGGATGGCCTCAACGTGATCGATCCTGCCGACGGATCCCTGCGCAGCCTGCGGCACGAGATCGCCGACCCGCATTCGTTGTCCGGCAATGTCGTGCGCGTGGTGCACGAGAGTGCGGATGGCAGTTTCTGGATCGGCACGCACAGCGGGCTCAACCATCTGCAGGTGCTCGATGGAGGCAAGCCGAAGTTCACGCGTTACCTGACCCGCGACGGGCTGCCCGATTCCACGGTGTACGGCATCCTCGAAGATCCCATGGGACGACTTTGGCTGAGTTCGAACCGCGGCATTTCATCGTTCGATCCGCGCACCTCGACATTCCACGCCTATTCGTCGAAGGATGGCCTGCAAGGCCACGAGTTCAACGGTGGTTCATTCGCTGCATTGCGCGAAGGCACGTTCGCGTTCGGTGGCACCAACGGACTGAATCTGGTCACGCCGTCGCGGGTTACCGCCAGCCGCTTCGAGGCTCCCGTTGCCATCACCGCGGTACAGGTCGGCAATTCCGGCATCGTGCAGGAGCGCCCCGTCCAGGCGATCGACATGGCGCAGGGCGATCGCGTCGTGCATTTCGAGTTTGCCGCGCTCGATTTCACTGCGCCTGAAAGAAACCGGTTTCGTTATCGGCTGCGCGACTTTGATGAAAACTGGGTGGATGCCGGCACGCGGCATGACGCCACCTACACCAATCTCGGATGGGGTCACTACACATTCGAAGTACAGGCCAGCAACCATGATGGCTTCTGGAGCGAGACGGGCACGCAGATCGGTTTGCGCATCAGGCCGGCATGGTGGAACAGCCTGCCGATGCAACTGGTGTATGCGCTGGTCACCCTGCTGCTGTTGCTGACGGGTTGGGATGCGCTACGGCGCAAGCGGCTCGCCCACGCGCGACACGCACGCGAGTTGAAGGAGCGCGAGGATCGCCTGCGCCTCGCACTCTGGGGTTCGAGCGACGAGTTCTGGGATCTCGACATGGACAGCGGCGCGCTGGTGCGCCTCAGTGCGAGTCGGACGCGTGGCAGCCAGCGCGAGGATTCTCATTCCGTCTACGACTGGTTGCGCGAGCATGTGCATCCGGATGACCAGCGCATGATCGCCCAGCGCCTGGACGATCACATCACCGGCAAGGCCCCGTTGTTCGAATCGGAACAGCGCGTGCGCGAAAGAAGCAACAAGTGGATCTGGGTGCTCGTGCGCGGCAAGATCGTGGAACGCACGGCCGATGGAAGGCCGCTGCGCATCTGCGGCACGGCGCGCAACATCACCGCCTCGCGTGAGGCGGAACGTGAGCGACGCATCGCCCAGGAAGTGATATCGAGCATGGGCGAGGCGGTCTCCGTGGTCGATCTCGACTACCGCTTTGTTTCTGTCAACCCGGCATTCACCCGCATCACCGGCTGGCAGGAATCCGAAGTGCTTGGACGCTCTGCATCGCTGCTCAATT
>JBEBXZ010000408.1:0-3143 GCA_040391335.1 Dokdonella fugitiva
CCGAGCATGTTGATCGCCCCGTGCACGCTGGTCTTGGTGGTCTGCACCGGGTCGTACTGATAGTGGATCGGCGATGCCGGACACGCGAGATTGAAGATCCGGTCCACTTCGACGTAGAGCGGAAACGTCACATCATGGCGCAACAGCTCAAACCGCTCGTGACCCAGCAGTCGACCGATGTTGTGCTTGCTTCCGGTGTAGAAATTGTCGACGCACAGGACATCTTCTCCGCGTTCGACCAAACGCTCGCACAGATGCGAGCCAATGAACCCGGCGCCTCCCGTCACCAGGGTCCTATCTGTTCCACGATACAACTCGATCCCCTTTGATCACTCGATGTACACGGAAACTCCGGTGTATCAGTTCGCCGCCGCACGCACCCGCTGCAGGGTCGCCAGAGATGCGCGAAAGGCAGGGACGGATGATTGCATAGAGATACAAATCAATGTTCGATTTGCGTGATCAATCTGCGCTTTCTCCTGGACAGGAATGTCTCAGGCTCGATCAGGCCGGTGTACCGCAACGATCAATCCGGCGTTCCGCGCGAACTTTTCCGTCGAAGAACTGAGAGCTTGAGATCACCATCGGCTCACCGGCCCGAAAAACGGCGCAGCGGCTCCAAGAAGCAACATTGGGCATACGGATCGCACCCCCAGGCGACGGTCAGCGTATCGCCCGAGGATACGCAACCCCTGAGAGTCGCAAGCGCCACCGCAATCACGATCACGTTCGTCCTGCGGCTATGGCAATTGCATGCTCTACCCCGTCGTCGATCAACTCGATCAGATGTCCAGCAGCGCTCGGTTCGGCATCGTCGGTGGCGGTCACCTCGATGCGGTACAGCGTCGATCCGAATCGATAGCTGAAACGGAATCCGGGCCAGCTCGGCGGCAGGCGCGGAGCGACGCGCAGGTGGTGGCTGCCTTCGCGACGAATGCCGAGCAGGGATTCGACGATGAGCCGGTACAGCCAGCCCGCCGATCCGGTGTACCAGGTCCAGCCGCCACGCCCGGTATGCGGCTCGACCGCATACACATCCGCGGCGACGACGTAAGGCTCGGCCTTGTAGACGTCCACGGCTTCCGGCGTCATGCCGTGTCGCAACGGATTGATCATGTCGAGCAGGCGCCATGCATCCCCGGTTCGCCCGGATTCGGCGCAGGCCATGGCAGCCCAGATCGCCGCGTGCGTGTATTGCCCGCCGTTCTCGCGCACGCCGGGCACATAGCCCCGGATGTAGCCGGGATCATGCCCGGCGCCATCGAATGGCGGATCGAGCAGTTGCACCAGATTCGCGTCCGGTCGCACGAGGTTTGCCAGCAGCGCGTCGATCGCGAGCTGCGCGCGTCCGGTGGGCGCCGCGCCCGACAGCACCGACCAGCTTTGCGCAATGGAATCGATGCGGCATTCGGTTCCACTGGCGGACCCCAGGGGCGTTCCGTCATCGAAATAGGCGCGGCGGTACCAGGCACCATCCCATGCATGTTCCTCCAGGTTTTCACGCAGGGTCCTTGCTTCCTCCTCGCAACGCAGCGCGAAAACCTCATCGCCCCGCGCACGCGCCAGCGGGATGAAATCGATCAGCACGCGATGCAGGAAGAATCCGAGCCAGACACTCTCGCCCCTGCCCTGCGCGCCCACTTCATTCATGCCATCGTTCCAGTCGCCGCTGCCCATCAGCGGCAAGCCATGCACGCCGAAATGCAGGCCACGCTGGATCGCGCGCACGCAGTGCTCGTACAGGCTTGCGCGCTCGTGCCCGCGCAATGGCAAGTCGTAGTAGGACTCCTCGTCGGAATTCAGCGCGCGGCCGTCGAGGAAGCTCTCGGTCTCGTCGAGTACCGCGGAATCTCCGCTGCACGCCACGTAGCGGCTGGTGGCCAGCGGCAACCACAGATAGTCGTCCGAACACCGCGTTCGCACGCCGCGCCCCGCCGGTGGATGCCACCAGTGCTGCACGTCGCCTTCCCTGAACTGGCGTGATGCGCACAAAAGCAATTGTGAGCGCAGCATCGAAGGCGCGGCATGCACGAGCGCCATGCAGTCCTGCAACTGGTCGCGGAAACCGATGGCGCCACCCGACTGGTAGTAGCCGCTGCGCGCCCACAGGCGGCAGCCAATGACCTGGTACAGCAACCAGCCGTTGACCAGGGCATCCAGCGACTTGTCCGGGGTGTCGATCTGGATCGCACCCAGCAGCGTGTTCCAGCGATCCCGCGTGGCGTTGTAGGCGTCGTGCGCGGTGCCGGTCCGGCGCATCTGCTGGACCAGCGCGCTCGCCTCATCCTCGCTGCGCGCCGCGCCGAGACGGAAGATGATCCGTCGGGATTGGCCATCCTGCAGCTCGAAGGGAATCTGGATCGCGCCGCAGGGATCGACACCCGCGCCGACGCGTCCGGACAGCCGCGTGCAGGCCATCGCCGCGGGCTCGGCCAGGCTGCCGTTGCGGCCGATGAATTCGAGGCGATCGCCGGTCAAGGTGCGCTCGGGCTCGTCGACGTCGAAGAACGGCACCCAGTCGCCGAACTCGGTGTGGTACGGATTGCGCGCGAACAATGCGCCGCTGCGTGCATCGAGTTCGGTCGTCACATGCATCGCCGTCTTCGCGGGAAGATCGCCGAGCACCCATTGCACGTATCCGGTCGCCGAAAGCCTGCGTGCACGCCCCGACAGGTTGCGCAATCGCAGCACGATGAACTTCACGCTCGCGTCCAGCGCGAGATACACGCGCTGTTCGCTGTGGATGCCGTCCTCGACGTGTTCGAACGTGCTGTAGCCGAAACCGTGGCGCGTCGTCCACGAACCGGTTCCGCGCGCGGGAAGTGGCGACGGCGACCAGTAGTGGCCGTTCTCCTCGTCGCGCAGGTAGAAAGCTTCCCCGGCGACGTCGCTGACGGGATCGTTGTACCAGGGCGTGAGCCGGTATTCGTGGGCGTTCTCGCGCCACGTGTAGCCACCGCCGCTCTCCGTGACGATGCAGCCGTAGCCCGGATTCGCCAGCACGTTGATCCATGGCAGCGGCGTGACGTTGCCCGCATGGCTGGTGATCACGTATTCGCGGCCATCGGCCGAGAAGCCGCCCTTGCCGTTGTCGAACGCGAGTGCTTCGCGCGGCATGCTGCCCGCGACTGAGGCGACACGCG
>JBEBXZ010000409.1:0-3139 GCA_040391335.1 Dokdonella fugitiva
CCTGCTCGATGAGCGCTACCGCTGAAGAAGCGAGCCGCTGCGCATGCTCCAACATCGCGGCACGGGCAGTGGCGCGGCTTCGGGTAAAGTACGCGCATGTATCTTGAGTATTACGGCCTGCGCGAGGCCCCGTTTTCGATAACGCCGGACCCGCGCTATGTATTCCTGTCCGAAAGGCACCGGGACGCGCTCGCGCACCTGTTGTATGGCGTCGGCAAGGGCGGCAGCGGCGGCTTCGTCCAGCTCACCGGCGAAGTCGGCACCGGCAAGACCACGCTGAGCCGCCTGCTGCTTGAGCAACTGCCTGAAAACACACGGGTCGCCTTGCTGCTGAACCCGAAGCTGTCGCCGGTCGAGATGATCGAGGCCGCCTGCGAGGAGCTGAAGCTCGACATCACCGGCCGCCAGGGCAGCCTCAAGGGGCTGACCGATGCGCTGAACACGTATCTGCTCGATGCCTATGCGCAGGGCCTGCGCGTGGTGCTGATCGTCGACGAGGCGCAGAACCTGTCGATGGATGCGCTCGAACAGATCCGCCTGCTGACCAATCTCGAGACGCCCACCCAGAAGCTGCTGCAGATCATCCTGCTCGGCCAGCCCGAGTTGCGTGCGATGCTGAACCGGCCCGAGTTGCGCCAGCTCGCGCAGCGCATCACGGCGCGCTATCACCTGACACCGCTCGATTCGGCCGAGACCGAAGCCTATGTGAAGCATCGCCTGGCGGTTGCCGGATGCCAGCGTTCGCCGTTCTCGCGGCTCGGACTGCGCGCGCTGTACCAGCGCTCGGGTGGCATTCCGCGCCTGATCAACGTGATCGCGGATCGCGCGCTGATGGCCGGCTATTCGCGCGAGCAGCAGAGCAACGGCGAACGCCTGGTCGATCGCTCGGCCGACGAGACGATGCCCGGACACGCGCGATACTGGATGCGCCGCTACGCGCGCTGGCTGCTGGTCGTGCTGGTGTTTGTCGCCCTCGCGGCGGGAGCGTTCTGGTACAAGCACCGCCCCGCGCCAGCGGAGGCCGCCGTCGTCGAAGCCGCTCCGGTCTTGGTTGAAACGCTGGATGACGGCCGCGAGCAACTGGAGCAACGTCTCGCCGAAGCGCCGGAAACCGAGCTGTACTCGATCACCCAGTTGTTGTCGCGCTGGCAGGTCGGCTCCGCCGAAGCCTCGGTGCGCGATGCATCGCGCTGTCCGGCCACGATCGCACCGGGCCTGAATTGCCTGCGCGGTCGCGGCTCGCTGGAACAGGTGCTGCGCTTCGATCGTCCTCTGATCCTCGTGCTCGGCAAGGACGCGCAACGCGCGCATGCGTTGCTGCAGGGTGCGGGCCGCAAGCGCGTGCGGCTGGATCTGGCCGGCGAAAGCATCGAACTTTCACGCGCCACATTGTCAGAGTACTGGGCCGGCGACTTCATCGCGATCTGGCGCGTACCACCGTCGATCAACAGCCACCTGCGACGCGGCGATGCAGGACCCGGCGTGGCCTGGGCCAAGGAATGCCTGGCGCGGCTGGATGGCGGGGCGAACAGCGAAACCGGCCCGGCGTTCTTCGATGCCGAACTCGAGGACCGCGTGCGCAAGTTGCAACTCGCCTATGGCATCAAGGCGGATGGCATCATCGGCCCCGAAACCCTGTTCGCGTTGTCTGCGCTGGACGAGACAGGCCCGCACCTGACACGCAACATCGAATAGAACCGAAGTCCCCATGTCGCTGATCCTCGAAGCCCTGAAGAAATCCGAACGCGAGCGCCGTCTCGGCGAATCGCCGTCGCTCGGTTCGCCGATCATGCACGTGCGCCGCCGGCGCAGCCTGATGCCGCCATTGGTCGCCCTGATCGCCATCGGCCTTGGCGCGTACTGGTGGCTGAATCGCGAACCGTCCGCCCCGGTTGAAACAGCGGCAACACAGGTTGCGGCGCCCACGACGGCCACGCCCTTCGAAGGCACGCAGCCGGCAACCGCGAATCCCGTCGCGGGTTCGGAAAAAGCGTCCGTCGCACAGGAACCGGTCCACAGCACCGCTGCAGATCGTTTGCCGCACAGCCGCGTGCCGGCTGATGCCACGACCGGCTTGCGTCCGGACCTGCGCGAAAGGGTAAAGAGTGGCGAACTCGTGGTCGCCAACCCGCAATTGCTCAAGCCCGGCGAATCGGCCACGATCAAGGAATCCGAAGCAATGGCGCCCAGCGCCGATGCGCCGCCGATGCCCGCCGGCTCACCCGACAGAGCGACCGGCGCGGTCGCCACCGCCGATCCCGCGGACAATGCAAAGCGCGCCGAGACGGTGGATGCGGCGACACGGCCAGCCACAGCCGCACCGAATGCGACGGCGAAATCCGCCGCGATCCCGACCACGCCGCCGCCGGCGGCGGCTCCCGTTGCAGCGCCACCGGCACCTGCCACGGCACCCGATGCATCCGGTCCACCGGTCGCGCTGATCTGGGAATTGCCGTATGCCAAGCGCAGCCAGTTGCCGGAGCTGAAGCTGACCATGCACGTGTTTGCCGCCGTGCCGGCGCAGCGCTTCGTCATCATCAATGGCAGCCGCCAGGTCGAGGGCGATGACATCGAGGGCCTGCGCGTGGTCGAGATCCGTCCCGATGGCGTCGTCTTCGATCACCAGGGCCAGCGCTTCCTGTATCCCCGCGGCGGGCGCTGAACGAACACGGCGATGTTCGTCCATCTCGACAGCCGGCGTCGCCCGAAACCGCCTTGGGCGACCATCCTGCTGGTCGCCAGTTGCGTGGCGATGTTCCTCTGGATCGCAACCGAGCCGAGCAGCGGGCGCGGGCGCCTGCTCATGGTCTGGGGCACCGTACCGTCCACCCTGCTCGACACCAACGCGCCATGGCTGACGCAACTGACCGAGCTGCGCTTCGCGCGACTGGTCACGGCGCTGTTCATCCACGCCGACTGGCTGCACCTGACCACCAACCTGTTGTTCCTCGTCATCTTCGGGGTCCCCGCGGAACGCGCGCTCGGCTTTCGGCGCTTCCTCGCACTCTTCGTTTTCGGCGGCGCGCTGGCCAACCTGATCGGCGCATTGACGCTGGCCGGCACGCACGCCCCGATCATCGGCTCCAGCGGCGCGGTATCGGCGATCGTCGGCGCGTATCTCGCGCTGTTTCCGCGCGCG
>JBEBXZ010000410.1:0-3136 GCA_040391335.1 Dokdonella fugitiva
CCTTCGCTGGCCATGTCGAGGCGCCCGACGGGTGCGATCCACGGCAATCCGCGACCTTCGAAATAGCGATAGACCGTTGGACGCCCCTGCTCGTCACTGGCGGTGGTGACCACGCCGCGCGGCTTGTTGAGCATGAGATAGCGGCGTGCCGCATCTTGCGCGTCGATCTCGTCGATGACGATTCGCGCGTCGTCAGCCGTACGCGTTTCGGGATCGCGGATCAGCTTTCCATCAACCCGTACGCGACCGGCGCGGATCAGGGCCTCCGCTTGCGAGCGCGAACACACGCCGCGCTTTGAAATAACGCGGGCGAGTCCGAATCGTGCGTTGCCCTCACTCCCGGCTGGCACGGACGGACGCGGTGGTTTTCGAGGTCTGACCGTACGCTACTCCAATGACAAGGGGCGCCGAAGCGCCCCTTGAAGATAACCATTACATGGCGATCACGGGCGCCGTTCCAGTTCCGGATCGTCCTTGGTCACCGGCATCAGGTCCTGCTTGGAAACGCCGAGCAGCAGGAGCACCGGGTTGGCGAAGAAGATCGTCGAGACGATGCCGATGAAGATGCCGATCAGCATGATCAGGCCGAAGCTTTCCAGCGCCGGGCCGCCAAAGAAGTACAGCGAACCGACCGCGAGCCCGGTGGTCACGCCGGTCATGATTGTGCGCGACATGGTCGAGTTGATCGAGCGGTTGAGGATCTCCGCCGACTCGCCCTTGCGCGACGAACGGAAGATTTCACGCACGCGGTCGAAGACGACGATCTTGTCGTTGATCGAGTAGCCGACCACCGATAGCACGGCGGCCAGCGCTGGCAGGTCGAACTCGCGCCCGGTCAATGCAAACGCAGCGACCGTGAGCAGGGTGTCGTGCACTTCCGAAGCGACCGCGGAAACCGCGAAGCGCCATTCGAAGCGGATCCACAGATAGATCGAGATGCCGGCAATGACGAAGATCACGGCGATCAGGCCATCGGTGCGCAACTCGTCGCCGACCTGGGCTCCGGCGATCTTGTCGTTGGCCACTTCGCTTTCGGCTTCGGTCTTGCTCTCCTGCTGATCGTGCGAAACGATGCGGATCGCAAAATCATTGGTGCCACCGAACGTCTGCACAACTGCATTTTCGTAGCCGCCGGCGGTCAATGCCGAACGGACCTCGGCAACGTCGGTCGCACGCTCGTAGCTGACTTCGATGTTGGCACCGCCGGTGAAATCGAGGCCGTAGTCGAGACCACGGAGGAAAATGATCGCCGCGGCGACCACCATGAGCACGCACGAAACGACAAGGCTGAGCTTGCGCCAGCGCATGAAGTCGATATTGCTGTTCGGATTAAAAAGTTCCATGAACGTATCCCGAGGTCAGACCGGCAGCGCTTTGACTTTCGACGAACGGCCGAAGATCAGCGAGATGAGTGAGTGGGTGCCGGTCACCGAAGTGAACATCGACGTGATGATGCCGATCGTCAGCGTGATCGCGAAACCACGGATCGGGCCCGAACCGAATGTCATCAGGCCGAATGCGGCGATCAGGTGCGTGACGTTCGCGTCGAGAATCGTCGCCCATGCCTTCTCGTAACCGGCACGGATCGCGGCCAGCGGACTCAGGCCATTGCGTATTTCCTCGCGGATGCGTTCGCAGATCAGCACGTTGGCGTCGATCGCCATGCCGAGTGTCAGCACGATACCGGCGATGCCGGGCAAGGTGAGCGTTGCCTGGAAGATGCTGAGGATGGCGACCAGCAGCACGAGGTTCATGAGCAGCGCGAGATCGGCGATCAGGCCGAACAGCTTGTAGTAGAGACCGACGAAAACGACGACGAGCAGCAGGCCGACGATGACCGAGGTCACGCCCTTGCTGATGTTGTCGGCGCCAAGCGTCGAGCCGATCACGCGCTCCTCGACGATGTCGACGGGAGCGGCGAGCGAGCCGGAACGCAGCATCAGGGCGAGATCGGAAGCCACTTTCATGCTTTCCAGGCCGGTGGTCTGGAAGCGGTTGGAGAATACGCCGCGGATCGTCGCGAGGCTGATGATCTCCTCGGTGATCTTCGCGCTGCGCACTTCCTCGCCGTTGACGATCTTGACTTCGGGCGTGCGCTCGACGAGCACCACGGCCATGCCCTTGCCGACGTTGCCGGAGGTGAAATCGAGCATCTTGCGGGCGCCAGCCTGGTTCAGGGCCACCGACACCGCCGGCTCGCCGGTCTGCTGGTCAGGAGCACTCGAGGCATCGACCAGTTCATCACCGGTGACGATGACCTTCTTCTTGAGCACGGCAGGACGGCCATCCTTGAAGTAGTAGAGGCGCGAATCGGGTGGCACCGAGCCGGTACGCACGGCTTCCTGCACGTTGACGCCTTCGTCAACCGCGCGATATTCGAGGGTCGCCGTGGCGCCGAGCAGCTTCTTCGCCTCGGCGGTGTCCTGCAGGCCCGGCAGCTCGACGCCGATGCGGCTGTCGCCCTGCTGCACGATCAGCGGTTCGGCAACGCCGAGCGCATTGATGCGGTTGCGCAGCGTGCCGACGTTCTGCTTGATCGTGTTGTCGGCGATCGCCTTGATGCGTTCCGGCTTGACCTTTGCGATCAAGGTCGGCGAGTCACCGATCGACGGCCCGTTCTCGGCGGTCAGATCGAGCAGGTCGCGACCGATGGCGGCGGCGATCGTGTTGCGATCGTCGTTGTTTGCGGTCTGGATGACGATGCCCTGCGCGCCACGGTCGACCTTCGCATTGCGGATGTTGCGATCACGCAGCAGCGCGCGAATGTCGTCGACGTAGCGCTGTTCCTGGGTGTTCAGCACGCTCTTCTGGTCAACCTGCATCAGGAAGTGCACGCCACCCTGCAGGTCGAGGCCGAGCGGCATCGAGTTCGCGCCGATCGCACGCAACCATGCGGGAACGGTCGAGGCCAAGTTGAGCGCCACCGTGTACTTGTCGCCGAGATCCGAGCGCAGCGCGCCGGAAGCGGCAAGCTGGGAATCGGTGTTCGGGAACAGGGCAAGCAGGCGCTCGTCCTTGATCTCGACACTCTGGAATTCGATCTTGCGTTGCTGCAGGGCCTGCAGCGCGCGCTCCTTGAGCGCCTCGTCGACAACCGCGTCCTTGTTCGCGAGCACCTGCACGGCGGGCTGCTTCT
>JBEBXZ010000411.1:0-3134 GCA_040391335.1 Dokdonella fugitiva
GCGATGGCAGGACCTACCAGCTCAATTTCATCGATACCCCGGGCCACGTCGACTTTTCCTACGAGGTGAGCCGTTCGCTGGCGGCCTGTGAAGGTGCACTGCTGGTTGTCGACGCGGCGCAGGGCGTCGAGGCGCAATCGGTCGCCAACTGCTACACCGCGGTCGAGCAGGGGCTGACCGTCATCCCCGTGCTCAACAAGATCGATCTGCCAACCGCCGACATCGATCGCGCGAAAGAGGAGATCGAGGCCGTGATCGGCATCGACGCCGAGGATTCGATCCCGATCAGCGCAAAAACGGGCCACAACATCGTGGAGGTGCTGGAGGCGATCGTCGCGCGCATTCCGCCGCCGCAGCCGCGCGATACCGACAAGCTGCAGGCGCTGATCATCGATTCGTGGTTCGACAACTATCTCGGCGTGGTTTCGCTGGTGCGCGTCATGCAGGGCGAGGTCAAGCCGAAGGACAAGATCCTCGTCATGTCCACCGGGCGCTGGCATGAGGTCGACCAGGTTGGGGTGTTCACGCCGAAGCGGCTGGTCAAGAACAAGCTCAGCGGTGGCGAGGTCGGCTGGATCACCGCATCGATCAAGGAAGTCCATGGTGCGCCGGTCGGCGATACCCTGACCCTGAACGCCGATCCGGCGCCGCATCCGCTGCCCGGTTTCCAGCAGGTGCAGCCGCGCGTGTTCGCGGGCCTGTTCCCGGTCGCCGCCGAGGACTATCCGTCCCTGCGCGAGGCGCTGGACAAGCTCAAGCTGAATGATGCGGCGCTGCATTTCGAGCCGGAAAGCTCGGAAGCGATGGGCTTCGGGTTCCGCTGCGGATTCCTCGGCCTGCTGCACATGGACATCATCCAGGAGCGTCTTGAGCGCGAATACGACCTGGACCTGATCAGCACCGCGCCGACCGTGATCTATGAAGTGGTGAAGACGGATGGATCGATCGTCCCGCTCGACAATCCGGCCAAGCTTCCGGCCAGCCAGTACGTCGAGGAGATTCGCGAGCCGATCATCGTCGCCAACATCCTCACGCCGCCGGAACATATCGGCAACGTGATCAAGCTTTGCGAGGAAAAGCGCGGCGTGCAGCGCTCGATCAATTACATGGCCAATCAGGTGCAGATCAGCTACGAGCTGCCGCTGGCCGAGGTCGTGCTCGATTTCTTCGATCGCCTGAAGTCGGTGTCGCGCGGCTACGCCTCGATGGACTATCACTTCGACCGCTTCCAGACCGCGCCTCTGGTGCGCCTGGACGTGCTGATCAATGGCGAACGCGTCGACGCATTGAGCTTGATCCTGCATCGTTCGGTGGCAGACCGCCGTGGCCGCGACCTGGTCGAGCGCATGAAGGACCTGATTCCGCGCCAGCAGTTCGATGTCGCGATCCAGGGCGCCATCGGCGCGCAGATCATCGCGCGCTCGACGGTCAAGGCCTTGCGCAAGAACGTGCTCGCCAAATGCTATGGCGGCGACGTTTCGCGCAAACGCAAGCTGCTCGAAAAGCAGAAAGAAGGCAAGAAGCGCATGAAGCAGGTCGGGCGCGTCGACATTCCGCAGGAAGCGTTCCTTGCCGTCCTGCAATCGGACAACAAATGATCGCAACGGACGCGCTCTGCATCCCGCGGTCGATGAGAGGGGTTTGAATGAATTTTGATCTGGCCTTGCTGCTCGTCATCCTGAGCGCCGTCACCGGCGTCATCTGGCTGATCGACAAACTCGCCTTCGCACCGGGACGCCAGCGTCTTGCCGCGTCGATCGAAGAAATAGCCGCGCTGTCCGAGCCCGAGCGCAAGGCGCGCATGCAGGAAGCGTTGCGCGAACCGATCCTCACCGACTACGCCCGCTCGTTTTTCCCGGTGCTGATCCTGATCCTGCTGTTCCGGTCGTTCATCGCGGAGCCGTTCAAGATTCCATCGGGTTCGATGATGCCCACCTTGCTGGTGGGCGATTTCATCCTGGTCAACAAGTTCTCCTATGGCTTGCGCTTGCCGGTGCTCAACAATCGCATTGTCGATCTCGGTCATCCGAAGCGTGGCGACGTCGTCGTATTCCGTTATCCAGGTTATCAGTGCGAACGTGAAGGCAAGCTCGTGCGCAGCGGGAATCCCTGCTATGAGCCGTTCGTTCCGGCCCCCAAGCAGGATTACATCAAGCGCGTGATCGGCGTTCCCGGCGACGAAATCACCTATCGCAACAAGGTGCTTTACGTAAACGGCAGCGAGATCACGCAGACCTATACCGGACCGTATACGGGGCCGTCGGAACCCGGCCGCAACATGGCGGGCGCGCAGGTCAAGACCGAGAAGCTCGGCGAGGCCGAGCATCGTATGATGACGCTGCCGAGCAATTCCGGGCGCGAAGGAACCTGGCAGGTGCCGCAGGACAGTTATTTCGTCATGGGCGACAATCGCGACAGCAGTCTAGACAGCCGCTTCTGGGGTTTCGTGCCGGAAGCCAACCTGGTCGGCCGGGCGTTCGTGGTCTGGATGAACTGGGATAACGGCATCGATTTTTCACGTATTGGCACGGTCATCAAATAAGGGGAGGGCTTTCATGTCGGCACGCAAGAAGTCACGCGGTATCACCCTGATCGGGTTTGTTTTCCTGTTGCTCGTCATCGGTTTCTTCGCCTATCTGGCGATGCGCCTGGTACCGATGTACGTCGAATACATGGGTGTCGTGAAGGCGATGGAGCAGGTGCGTGCGGAACCGGGTTCGCAGAACCGCTCGCCGGAGGAAATCCGACGTTCGCTCAGCCTGAAATTCGATACCCAGTACGTGGATGACAATGCCATCCCGCCGCAGGCGATCCAGGTCATCCGCCAGGGCAACGCGCAGACCTTGCGCATCCGCTACGAGCGTCGCGTGCCATTCGTGCACAACCTCGAATTGATCGCAACCTTCGACAAGTCCGTCGATCTTTCCGGTGGAGCGGGCGATTAACAACAGCGTACTCGGGCATCTGTTTGCAGATCCGGCGTTGCTGGATCAGGCGCTGACCCATCGCAGCGCCGGGCGCCGCAACAACGAACGACTCGAATTCCTCGGCGATGCGCTGGTCAACCTGATCATCGCCGAGTTTGTCTACGAGCAATATCCACGCGCCAGCGAGGGCGAGATGACACGCCTGCG
>JBEBXZ010000412.1:0-3131 GCA_040391335.1 Dokdonella fugitiva
ATTCCATTTTCTCCGCGCTGGAGAAAGACCATCAAGCGTACGGTGCGGGGTTCCTGCATGGCCCGGAGTGGCTGGGGCAGGCGCACGGCTTGCCGCAAAAGGTCGGCTGGTACGCCGCCCGCATGTGGATTCCGTTCGTCCTGCTGCGCAGCGCCGCGATTCGCGCCGCGCTTGGGCAGGCGGCGAGTTTCGCCCAGCATCGCTCGTTCGTCGAGTTGCATGGATATCCTGTGCTTTCGCGTTGGTTGGCGACGCGATTCTGGATTCCCGGATTGCGCGGGATTGGGGTGCTCGGTCGCCGCAACGATCCGCAACGGCCCGCGTTCATCGAATCCGATACCGGCGCCGACATGCATCAGGCGCTCGAAGCGCTGGGTTACCGTTTCGCCGCGCTTCCCGGCGCGCAGTGGCCGCAGGCGCATCACTATCACGGCGTCACCCGCAGTGGGCTTGCGTGGAAGCGACGCAAGTTCGCCCAGCGTCTTGGCCTGGTCGCCAGCGCCAATGATACGTCGCAGCATCTGATCCTCGACGAGGTGCGCCAGCGCCTCGCCGAGCACTATTCCATTGGCGGCAGCACCGGGGATTCCGTCGGGCTGGGCAAAGATGATTGAGGAAACTTCCCGATGCACACAGCACAGCTTCTGATTGATACCGATCCAGGCGTGGACGACGCTCTGGCCATTCTCATGGCGTATGAACACGCCGAAGTGAAGGCGCTGACGATCGCGGCGGGCAACGTGGGCCTCGGGCATACCGTGCGCAATGCGCTCAAGCTGCTCGATGTGATCGAGGCCAGGACGCCCGTGTTCGCCGGTTGTGCCGTGCCTCTCGTCCTGGAGGCCAAGGATGCGGCGTTTGTACACGGCGCTGATGGTTTCGGTGATACGGGATATGTGGCTTCTTCGCGTAGCGCGGAGGTTGAGCACGCGGCGCTGGCCATTCTCAGGTTGTCGCATCTGCATGCAGGAATGCTCACGCTGGTCGCGCTTGGTCCACTGACCAATCTTGCGCTCGCCCTGCGCCTTGATCCGGAATTGCCGCAACGAGTGCCGCGCCTCGTGATCATGGGCGGCGCGGTAAATGGACGGGGCAACACGCGATACGTACCGGCTGAATTCAACATCGGATTCGATCCCGAAGCCGCGTACATCGTATTCAATGCGTGGCCGCACTTCGAGCTCGTCGACTGGGAAGCGACCATGCGCCATGGCCTGGATTTCGCCGATGTCGAGCACTGGCTCGCGGCGGCGGATCCGCGCGCCGCGTTCTATGCATCGATCTCGCGGCGCACGCGTGACTGGACGCGTGCGCATGGCCGGCAGCGTTTGTTGACCGCGGATGCGCTGGCGATGGCGGTTGTGCTGGATCCGTCGATCGTGACGGTTGCCGAAGATCATCATGTCGGGATCGAGCTCACCGGCTCACTGACGCGCGGTGCGACCGTGGTCGACTGGGAGGATCGCAGTGGAAGACCAGCGAATGCGCGGATCGTGCTCGGTGTCGATCAGGCACGTTTCGAGGCATTGGTCGCCCGTTCGCTGGGTGCCACCACGCAGCCCTGAGCACGAGCGGGGAGGCTCATCAGCGACGGGAACGGCGAAGACTTGCGCACGTCGCCTGCGAGCCGCTACAATCGCGCTCTTTTCTCCCGGCCCCAAACCCGGTACACGGTACATTCCAATGAAAGCCGATACGCACCCGAACTACCAGGAAGTGATCTTCCAGGACCTGTCCAGCGACTTCTCGTTTCTGACGCGTTCGACGATGTCGAGCAAGGAAACCGTGAAGTGGACCGATGGCAACGAATACCCGCTGATCAAGGTGGATATCTCGAGCCAGTCGCACCCCTTCTACACGGGCAAGCAGAAAGTTGCGGATGCTGGTGGTCGCGTCGACAAGTTCCGTCGTCGCTACGCCAAATAAGAGTTCCTGCCTTCCAGGCAGACTGAACGCCGGCCTTGATGGCCGGCGTTTGCGTTTCCGGCTTGTCAACATGACCATCGATAGCCGCGAGCGACATGTTGCTATGCGATAATCCTCGGTCAGTACGGTGGCGCATGTAGGGTTTTCGGGCGCTCCCGGCAAGCGGTTTTCTGCCGCGCATTCCTCTTACAGCACGAGTCCGGCCTTGATGCCGTTGCTCGCGCCAAGCCGCAAGGAGTCCGCCGTGTCCGACAATTCCGTCCAACTCACCGATACCGCCAACAATCGCAGCACGAGTTTGCCGATTGTGACCGGTACGCTCGGTGATCCTGCGCTCGATATCGCCAAGCTCAACAAGGACACGGGGTACTTCACCTACGACCCAGGTTTCGTCTCGACCGCGAGCACGCGCAGCGCGATCACCTTCATCGACGGCGACAAGGGCGTGCTGCTCTATCGCGGTTACCCGATCGAGCAGCTTGCCAAGCAGTCCAGCTTCCTCGAAACCGCATACCTGCTGATCAACGGTGAGCTGCCAACCGCTCCGGAATTCAGCAAGTTCGAGCACGAAGTCACGCATCACACGATGATGCATGAGTCGCAGAAGAACTTTCTGCAGGGTTTCCACTACGACGCGCATCCGATGGCGATGCTGTGCGCCTCAGTGGCCTCGTTGTCGGCGTTCTACCACGACACGCTCGACATGAACGATCCCGAGCAGCGTCGCCTGGCAGGTATCCGCCTGCTGGCCAAGGTTCCGACGATTGCCGCTGCTGCCTATCGTTCCTCGGTCGGCTGGCCGGTGCGTTATCCGCGCAACAATCTCGAGTACGTCACGCGTTTCCTGCACATGATGTTCGAGGTGCCGAGTGAGCCGCTGGAAATGAATCCCGTGGTGGCCAAGGCATTGGACCTGCTGTTCATCCTGCATGCCGATCACGAGCAGAACGCGTCGACCTCGACCGTGCGCCTGGTGGGTTCGACGGGTGCGAATCCGTACGCTTGCGTGGCCGCCGGCATTGCGGCTTTGTGGGGTCCCGCGCACGGCGGTGCCAATGAAGCCGTGCTCGAGATGTTGACCGACATCGGTGACGCGAAGAATGTCGCCAGTGCTGTCGAGAAGGCAAAGGACAAGAATTCGGGTTTCCGACTGATGGGCTTCGGGCATCGCGTGTACAAGAATTTCGATCCGCGCGCGACGATCA
>JBEBXZ010000413.1:0-3124 GCA_040391335.1 Dokdonella fugitiva
TGGGCCAGCCGGATGTGCACTATGTGACGGTGTTCGATGCGGAAGGAGCGGTGATCCACGATGGCAGCGACGATATCGCGAGTTACGGCCAGATCATGTCGGACGCCGCGGCCGGATCGATCATCCACGCGGACTCCCTGTACATGGGGCAGCGTGGTGACGTGCTCGACGTGGCCGCGCCGATACGCATCGGCGAAGAGCGCCTCGGTGGCGTACGCATCGGCTACTCGCTGGCTTCCGTCCAGCACTATGAGGAAAGCGCGAGCCAGGCATTGAGCGAGCGCATTTCGGCGATCGGAAAACGCTCGCTGCTCGGCGTCGGAGCCTTGCTCCTGCTGGCGATCTCGATTGGCATCGTCATCAGCGTGATTGTGCAACGCACGTTGATACGCCCGATCCGCCGCCTGGCCAATGCGGCACGTGAAATTGAAGCCGGGAACTTCTCGGCAACCTTGCCTGAGCACAACGACAAGGACGAAATCGGTGATCTGGTGCAGGCCTTTTCGCGCATGACCGATGCGATCTATCGACGCGACCAGGATATCCAGCGCATCGCCAATACCGACCCGTTGACCGGTCTCGCCAATCGCCGCGCATTCCGCGCGCAACTGGAGGCAAGGGTGGCGAAGCCCCCGGTAGCCGGCTTTGCACTGATGTTGATCGACATCGACAACTTCAAGCCTGTCAACGACGGCCATGGCCACGAAGCAGGAGATCGAATGCTGTGCCAGTTCGCCGACCGCCTGCGCGAGACGCTCTCCAGGCACCCGGTGTTCGATGGCATGCCTGCGCGCCTCGGCGGTGATGAGTTCATCATGATCGTCTGCCTTGACGATGCGTCGGAGTCCCTGCGTGGACGCGTGATCGCGCTGGCGGATGACCTGATCGAGGCGTTCTCGCAGCCGATGGCCATCCATGGACAGGGCTTCGTGTCGAGTGCGTCGATCGGCATTGCATTGTGCCCGGCCGATGCGCGCACGACGTCGCAATTGCTGAAAGACGGCGACCTCGCCATGTACGCCGCGAAGCGCGCCGGCAAGAACAGCTACCGCTTCTACGACGAAGTGGGCTGACGCTGCGGGCAGCGTGGCTGCGCCAGCGACAACACCCGTGAATCAGATCCAGCCGGTCAGGTAGAACAGCCCAATCACGAAGAACACGGCGAGGGTCTTGATCACGGTGATCGCAAAGATGTCCTTGTAGCTCTGCCGGTGGCTGAGACCGGTGACGGCGAGCAAGGTGATGACTGCGCCATTGTGCGGCAGCGTGTCCATGCCGCCCGAAGCCATCGAGGCGATGCGATGCAGTACGTCCATCGGAGTGCCTGCGGCGTTCGCGTTGGCGATGAAGCTGTCGGCCATCGCGGCCAGCGCGATGCTCATGCCGCCCGATGCCGAACCGGTGATGCCAGCCAGCGCGGTGACCGAGATCGCCTCGTTGATCAATGGATTCGGGATCGACTGCAGCGCATGGGCGACCACGAGGAAGCCGGGCAGGGCGGCAATCACCGCACCGAAGCCGTATTCCGATGCGGTATTCATCGACGCGAGGAGTGCGCCACTGATCGCACTCTTCGTGCCCTCGGCAAAACTCGCGAAGACGGCGCGCCAGGCAAACGCGAGGACGCTGAGAATGCCGATCAGCAGCGCTCCCTGCACGGCCCAGATCGCGGCCACTTTCGGGACTTCCTGCACGACCGGCGCCGGGTTGCCGATCACCGATGGTACGAAGGACTGGGTTGCGCCGTAGAAATCCGGGATCCAGCGCGTGAGCAGGAAGTTCGCCACGCCGACGAGCAATAGCGGCAGGATGGCGATGACCGGATGCGCGAGCGTCTCGCCACGGAAGGGTTCCGGCTCGTTGACCAGGCTGTTGCCGTAGCCCTCGCCCGCATGCATGGCGGTGCGCCGGCGCCATTCGAGATAGCTCATGCCGACGACCAGGATGAACACGCCACCGAGCGTGCCGAGGATCGGCGCGGCCCAGCCGTTGGTGCCGAAGAACGCGGTCGGGATGATGTTCTGGATCTGCGGCGTGCCGGGCAGTGCATCCATCGTGAAAGTGAAAGCGCCGAGTGCGATCGTGCCGGGAATCAGGCGCTTCGGGATGTCGCTCTGGCGGAACAGTTCGGCGGCAAACGGATACACCGCGAAGACGACGACGAACAGCGACACGCCGCCGTAGGTGAGCAGGGCGCAGACCAGCACGATCGACAGCATCGCGCGCTTCGCCCCGACGATGCGGATGGTCGCGGCGACGATCGATTTCGAGAAGCCCGAAATCTCGATCAGCTTGCCGAACACCGCGCCGAGCAGGAACACCGGGAAATAGAGCTTGAGGAAGCCGACCATCTTGTCCATGAACAAGCCGGTGAACATCGGCGCGACCATGGACGGATCGGTCAACAGCACGGCGCCGAGGGCGGCGATCGGCGCGAACAGGATCACGCTGTAGCCGCGGTAGGCCACGAACATCAGGAAGGCCAGCGCGGCCAGCACGATCAAGAGGGACATTCGTGAAGCTCCGGCACGCGACGGGACAGGCTGCGCAGTATCCCGAGTCGTCGCCGGGACGTCCCCCTGTACCAAGGTACAAGTGTCGACCGCTGCGGAACTGCCTAGTCTGCCGCCATTCTGCCCGCGGCCCGTTGCGGCTGCCCACAACTACAAGAAGGGGTTTTCCATGAAGCGCACGCATCTGAGTCTCGCGATCGGCCTGCTGCTCGGCCTCACTGCATCGGCCGCCTCGCATGCCCAGGAGGCGCCGGCGAAGCCCTCCGATTCCGATCAGGAGACAACGCGTCTCGATGGCGTGGTCGTCACCGCGCGTCGCCGTGAGGAAACGCTGCAGGAAATTCCGGTCGCAGTCAGCTCCTTCGGTGAGCAGGATCTCGTCGAACTGCAGGCCAGCAACATCGACAGCCTGCAGGGCGCCGTGCCCAACATGAACATCGTGCAGGGTCGCGGTTCGTCCTCGGCGGTGAACGTGTTCATCCGCGGCATCGGCCAGCCGGATGCGCTGCAGACCTTCGATCCGGGCGTCGGCATGTATGTCGACGACGTCTACTACTCGCGCATCCAGGGTGCGCTGTTCAAGCTGTTCGACGTCGACCACATCGAAGTGC
>JBEBXZ010000414.1:0-3117 GCA_040391335.1 Dokdonella fugitiva
GTTGGACGCATCGAGCCTGCGAAGGGCCAGCCGCTCGCGTGCTCCGTCGAGCAATTCGCGCACGCTCACGGTCTGGCCAAGCGCATTGTCCGGCGCGGCAGCCTCGAACGCATCGGTGAGGACTTCCAGCGCGGCACGCGCGCGCCGCGCGTCCCGCTCGGCGGTCATCTCGGCGGCGACCGCCCGGTTGCGCTCGTGGTCGAGACGCCATACGAACAGGCCGAGCGCGACGATCACGGCGAGACTCGCAGCAACGCCGAGACGATGGCGGCCGAGGAACTTGCGCAGGCGGTAGGCGCGCGTCAGGCGTGCCGCGCGCACCGGGCGACCGTCGCGGTAGCGGTCGAGGTCATCGCGGAACTCACCGGCGCTGGCATAGCGTTTTACCGGATCCTCGTCGGTCGCCTTGGCGACGATGCCGGCCAACTCGGCATCCAGCGGCAGCGATGCGTGTGCGGTTGCAACTGCGCTGGCGACGAGTTCGCGCAGCAACCGGCCGAGGCTGTAGATGTCGCTCGCGGTCGTGACCGCGCGACCCTCGCGCTGTTCCGGGCTGGCATAGCCGGCGCTGAACACGCGCGTGGAGGTTTCGCGTGCGGCCGATCCACTCTCCAGATCGACCAGCCGCGCGATGCCGAAATCGAGCAGCTTGACTTCGCCAGTGGCGTTGACGAGCACGTTGGCCGGCTTGATGTCGCGATGGATGACCAGGCGCTGGTGCGCGTGGCCGATCGCATCGAGCATCGCATCGAACAGCTTGAGGCGATCGTGCAGCCGTGGCGCATGTCGCGCGGCGTATTCGAGCAGCGGCAGGCCGTCGACGTATTCGAGCACGAGCCAGGGCTGGCCATCGTCGGTTTCGCCGCCGTCGAGCAGGCGCGCGATGTGCGGATGGTCGAGACCGGCGAGGATCTGTCGCTCCTGGCGAAGGCGGCGCAGGCCGTCGGCGGTCGGAAAGCCGCGCAACAGCTTGATCGCGACGGTCTGCACGAAACCGCCGTCGACGCGGTCGGCGAGGAACACCGTGCCCATGCCGCCGGCACCGAGCTCGTGCAACAGTTGATAGGCGCCGAGGCGCTGCCTGTCCTGTGCAGCCATTTGCGCTGCGCCAGCGCCAAGCGCATCCACGAGTGGATCGCCGGTTCCGGCATCGGCATCGAGCAGGTTGCGCAGGACGGCACGTTCGGTTTCGCTCATGGGCAGGGCGGCCAGTGCGGCTTCACGTTGCGCCGGGGACAAAGCGGCGAGGCGTTCGAAATCGTCGGCGTAGCCATCCAGCGAGGGCGTGTTCATGAAGCCAGCACGGTTTTCAGCCAGGCGCGCGCGAGACGCAGGTCGCGATCGACCGTGCCCTCGGAAACCTCCAGCGCGGCGGCGACTTCGACGCGGCTGAGCCCGCCGAAATAGACCATTTCTATCATCTGCGCACGACGCGCATTGTGCACAGCAAGGTCGCGCAGGGCGTCATCGACGCGCAGCAGTTGCTCGTCGCTGCCGGGGGAAGCCATCGATCGCGCCTCTTCGAGTTCGACGCGCGGCAGGTCGCCGCCGCGCTTGTCGGTCAGGCGCTTGCGCGCGGCATCGATGAGGACCTGCCGGGTCGCCTGCGTGGCGATGCGGAAGAAATGATGGCGGTCGACGCAGTCCGGTTCGCTGCCGAGCAGTCGCAGCAGCGCTTCGTGCGCCAGGTCGGTCGCGCTCAGCGTCGCGCCGGGCATCGTCCGCAGAGAGCGGGCCGCGATCGCGTGCACGTTTGCGTACACGCGCTGCATCAGCACCTCGCGCGCGTTCACGTCGCCGTCCCGCCAGTCGGCGAGCAGCACGGTGATATCGGGATCGGGCCTGGGATCGTCCACCGTGCCGATTCTAGCCTGCCTGTCGTGGCGCACTCGGTGACAGGCATGGCAATCGGCACCTCGCGTGTGCCCGGCGACGCGCCGATGTCGCGAAACCGGTCACGGAATACGCGATGCCGCGAAGCAGGTTTCGGGTTTTCACCGCCAAACCACGTTCTGGATATTTCATGTCTCTCATTCAGAGCGCATCCCTCCCGGAGGAAACCATGAATTCACCCACCCTGCTGCGCCCGCTGGCGCTGCTCGCCCTGCTGACGGCTCCCGTAGCCGAGGCGGCCGTGTGCCGTGTCGCTCCCGCCGGCAGCGGCAACGGTTCGTCGTGGTCGGTACCGATGTCCCTGCAAGCGGCGCTCGGCGCCGACAGCTGCAACGAGATCTGGATCCGCAAGGGTCTGTACAAGCCGGTCGTGCCAGCCAATCCATCCTCACCGACCACCGATGAGCGCAAGATCAGCTTCTCGATCCGCCCCGGCACGCGCGTCTATGGCGGCTTCGCCGGCAACGAAACGCTGCGTGACCAGCGCAACCCGGCAATCCATCGCAGCGTGCTGTCCGGCGATATCGACAACAACGACACGACCGATGCCGATGGCGTCGTCACCGATTTCGACGGCGTGCGCTACGGCAACAGCTACCACGTGGTGCTGATGGATGGCAGCAGCGCGCGTGGGCCGATCACGCGCGGCACGCTGCTCGATGGCGTCGTCATCGCCGCCGGCTACGCCAACGGCGCCACTTCGGATCGTTTCAACAGCGGCGGCGGATTGTTCTGCCGCGCGATCAACACCGGCCAGGAGTGCAGCCCGACGCTGCGCGACATCGTCTTCAGCGGCAACATCGGCATTCTCGGCGGCGCGATGCACAACCTCGGTGGTTCCGGAGGCATCAGCCGTCCCTCGCTGCAGCGCGTGCGTTTCTCCGGCAACAGGGCCAGCTCCCACGGTGGCGCGATGTACAACGACGGCTCCAGCGCCGGCAATGCCAGCCCACTGCTCGTCGACGTGGAATTCACCGGCAACCGCGCAAGCTCCGAGGGTGGCGCGATGCACAACAACGGCAGGCAGGGCATGAGCAACCCGGTGCTGGACCGGGTCGGCTTCAGCGGCAACAGCGCCACCTACGGCGGCGCCATGTACAACGATGCGACCAGTAGCGGTGCGGTGCGTGCGAACCTCGGCAATGTGACCTTCGCCGGCAACAACGCCTGTGGCAGCGGCGGCGCGATCTACAACTACGCGAGCTCCAACGGCGACACGCGCGT
>JBEBXZ010000415.1:0-3117 GCA_040391335.1 Dokdonella fugitiva
GCACGGATACGATGCACGGACGCCGGCCGAGGAAGTGCTCGGCGCGCTGGATGATCTCGTGCGCGCGGGCAAGATCCTCTACATCGGCTGCTCGAATTTTTCCGGCTGGCACGTCATGAAGGCGCTGGCGACGTCCGAACGCCTCGGCCTTGCGCGGCATGTCGCCTATCAGGGCTACTACTCGCTGGTTGGCCGTGACTACGAGTGGGAGTTGATGCCGCTGGCGCTCGATCAGGGCCTCGGCACGATGGTATGGAGCCCGCTCGGCTGGGGCCGCCTGACCGGCAAGATCCGTCGCGGCCAGCAAGCCGATTCGGGGCGCATCCGGAGCGGCGGTGCGGCGGGAGGTCCGATCGTCGACGATGAACATCTCTACGACGTCGTGGATGCGTTGGACGCAGTCGCCAGGGATACCGGCAAGACGGTGCCGCAGATCGCACTCAACTGGCTGTTGCAGCGTCCCACTGTCGCCAACATCGTGGTCGGTGCACGCAACGAAGAGCAATTGCGCCAGAATCTCGGGGCGATCGGCTGGAAACTTGATCCCGCGCATATCGCCCAACTGGATGCAGCCAGCCAGCGAACACCGGTCTATCCTTACTGGCACCAGCGCGATTTCGACGAACGCAACCCGAAGCCGACGCAATGGTAAATGTGTTCCTGCCCCGCGCGATCGCGCGGGGCAGGGTGCTTGCCCGCAGGCCGGCGTGCTGTTGACGCATTGCAAGCAGCCCGGATTCATCGGTCAGGCATGGAAAAGGGCGCTGTTGTGGATATGGCGCACAATGACGTCTCGTTCGCAGTCGCTTCTTTCCCAAGGTGGAAGATTCCTTGCAAATCCTTCTGGTGGTCCTCGATTTCATCGGTACGTTCGTGTTCGCGATCAGTGGCGCGACGGTCGGCGTGCGCAATCGGCTGGATCTGTTCGGCGTGCTGGTGCTGTCATTCGCGGCGGCGGTCTCGGGAGGCATTGCGCGGGATGTGCTGATCGGCGCGACACCGCCTGCAGCACTTGCCACCTGGCACTATCTCGCCCTCAGTTGTGTCGCCGGGCTGATCACGTTCTTTCGTTACGAGGATATCGAGCGTCTGCGCAATCCCGTGCAGATTTTCGATGCCATGGGGCTGGCCTTGTTCGCGGTGACCGGTGCGACCAAGGCGCTGGCTTTCGGGCTGGAGCCGATTTCGGCGATGCTGCTGGGCATGCTCAGCGGCATCGGTGGAGGCATCGCACGCGACATGCTGGTTGCGCAGATTCCCGTCGTGCTGCGTGCGGATCTGTATGCGGTTGCTGCGCTGGCCGGCGCGTCGGTGGTGGTGATCGGCCATGTTTCTGAATGGTCGGACGTGCCCGTCATGGCAGTGGCGGCAGCGCTGCGTTTCATGGCAATTCGCTATGGATGGAAATTGCCGGTCGCGTCTGCCCGCTCGTTGCCCGACTCTTGAGTCGGGCAATCAGGTTCTGACAAGGAATGCCACGTCATTCGCGGTTCGGACAAGCAGACTGAGGCGATGATGGCAGGCGCGCCCTGCCCACCGCCGAACCGGATCCGGAGCAACCCATTGTTCATCAAATCGATCTTCATGCTGGTCGCCACGCTCGCCGTTCCTGCCGGCGTGCTCGCCGACGATACGATCCTGGCCAACAGTTTCGAGAAGCCGTGGGTTTCCGGCTATTACGTCGGCTATCAACGCGATCTGTATCCGATCGCCGACGTCGATTTTTCCGTCGTCACCCATCTGGTCGTCGGGCGCATCACGCCGAACACCGACGGAACACTGGATACGCACTTCGATATTGATGAAACCAGCGGGCCGGTCTGGGCACGGCAGGTGGCTGTCGCCGCGCATGCGGGAGGCGCGAAGGCGATATTGATGGTCGGTGGCGCGGGCGAATATGCCGGCTGGCTTGGTGCCGCCTCGGCGGCGAACCGGGCCCGCTTCGTCACCAATCTGCTCGCAGCGATGGACGATCTCGGTTACGACGGACTCGATCTCGACTGGGAACCGCTGCCAACCAGCGACCAGGCGAATTTCCGGGCGCTGGCGCAGGCGTTGCGCGATGCGCGCCCGGACATCCTGCTCAGCGTTCCGCTGGGCTGGATCAATGCGAATTTCGCGAGCCCGGCCGATCCGTTCTACGGCACGCTCGTGCCCTTGTTCGACCAGATCAATGTCATGAGCTATGACATGGCCGGAGGCTGGGATGGCTGGCGAAGCTGGCATGGTTCCGCGCTTGCCGGCGCGACGGACAATACGCCGACCTCGGTCGAAACCAGCGTCGACTACTACCGCCGTGCCGGCGTGCCGCGCGCGCGTCTTGGCATCGGTATTCCGTTCTATGGAACCTGCTGGCAGAACGTGAACGCGCCTCGCCAGTCCGGTGGCACGGTCGTCGCCAGCGACAATGCGCTGAGCTATACGAACATCGTGCACAATTATTCCAGCATTGTTGCACGCCAGTGGGATGCGGTCGCGATGGTGCCGTGGCTGGGATCGTCCACGCGCTTTGGACCGGCGCAATGCAATTTCCTCTCCTATGACGACGAACAGTCGATTGCAGCGAAGGGCGCCTACGCGCGGCGCCAGGGCCTCGGCGGAACGATCATCTGGACGATCTCGCAAGGCCATCTGCCGGATCGGCCCGCCGGCCAGCGCGACCCGCTGCTGCAGGCGATCAAGGCTGCGTTCTGATTCTCTTCCCGGGGACCGCGGCCGAGGCTAGTGCGTCGCAATCCACGGTGACGATCATTCCCGTCAGCGTGGATTGCGAAAGTGACTCGGGGGTCAGTACAGCACGCGCGCGCGCAGGGTGCCGGGTATTGCAGCGAGCGCATCCTTGAGCGCGGCCGCCTGCTCCTCGCTGGTCGAGACATCGACCACCACGTAGCCGATCGTCGGATTGGTCTGCAGGAACTGGCCGTCGATGTTGACGTTCTCGCGCGAGAACACCTCGTTGATGCGCGACAACATGCCCGGCACGTTGCGATGGATGTGCAGCAGGCGCCGGCTGTGCGGGTGCTCGGGCAGGGTCGCCTCGGGAAAATTGACGGCCGACAGGGTTGATCCGTTGTCGCTGTAGCGCACCAGTTTCGCCGCGACCTCGATGCCGATGTT
>JBEBXZ010000416.1:0-3099 GCA_040391335.1 Dokdonella fugitiva
GGCGCCGAACGAAGCGCGCTCGCGCCTGATCGATGGTGCCTACCTGACGCCGACGGCGAACAATCCGGTCGGGCGCATGAATGCCTTGTTGCCCGAGGTGATCGCGGCCGAGCCGGTGGAGCGCAAGTTCCTCAAGGCGGTCAAGTCAGGCGAAGTCGTCGGCCTCGATTTCGACGCGCAGATCGTCGATGCGGAAGCCAGGGGCATCATCGACGGTGCGGAACGTGGCTTGCTCGAACGCGTGCGCACGCTGAGTTTCGAGTTCATCTCGGTCGATGATTTCGATCCGGCCGAATTGCGTTCGGCGGTCGCCAAATCCGCGCCGAACGCGCTGCGCAGCGTGGCCTGATCGCATGGCCTCGCGCGCATTGAAGCTGTTCCGCAAGTTCGGCGGTTCGCCCACGGGCCGCTGGATCTTCTCGCGGCTGATCTGCCGGCAGGCGCCTTACTTCGCTTCGATCTCGCCCTTGATCGAAAAGCTGGAGCCGGGCGCCTGCGTCGTGCGCTTGCGCCAACGCCGCCGTATCGAGAACCACATCCGCACCGTGCACGCGATCGCGATGTGCAATGCGGCCGAACTGGCAGGTGGTCTCGCCACGGATGCGACGATTCCCGACGCGATGCGCTGGATCCCGAAAGGCATGAGCGTGCGCTATCTCAAGAAGGCTCTCGGGGAACTCCACGCGACCGCCACGGTGCCGATGATCGCCGCAGGTCCAGCGCAGGAGCTGCACGCACTGGTTGAAGTGCGCAATGCAGCGGACGAAATCGTGTTCGATGCCGACATCACGATGTGGGTGTCGCCGCGCTGAGTCGGGCTACTCCGTTTGCCCGGTGCCTGCCGGGCAAACGGAGTGCGCGGGATTCAGCCGTGCAGTGCGCGTGCGTGATGCAGCAGGTGATCTTCCATGAAGCTCTGGATGAACCAGTAGCTGTGGTCGTAGCCCGCATGCATGCGCAGCGTGAGTGACTGTCCGCTGGCGCGGGCTGCGGCGTCGAGGCGCCAGGGCTGCAATTGTGCTTCAAGAAACTTGTCGGCATAGCCCTGGTCGACGAGCAGCGTGCCGGCAAAACGATGGCCGTCCTCGATCAGTGCCACGGTGTCGTACGCGCGCCATGCCTTCTGCTCATCGCCGAGATAACGCGGCAGCGCTTTCAGGCCCCACGGCACCTGGCTCGGGGCGACGATCGGTGCGAACGCCGATACCGACTTGTAGCGTCCGGGATTCTTCAGGGCGATCGTCAGCGCGCCATGTCCGCCCATCGAGTGGCCGAAAACACTTTCGCGATCGAGGTCCGCATCGGCGAAGTTCGCGCGCAGCACGCCCGGCAGTTCCTTCGTCACGTACGAGTACATGCGGAAATGCTTTTCGAGTTGCGGCGTCGTCGCATCGAGATAGAAGCCGGCGCCTTCGCCGAACTCCCAGTCGCCAGTCGCTCCCTCGGTGCCGGTGCCGCGCGGGCTCGTATCCGGCGTGACCAGGATCAAGCCGAGTTCGGCGGCAAGGCGCTGCGCGCCGGCCTTGATCGCGAAGGTCTCTTCGGTGCAGGTGAGTCCCGCAAGGAAATACAGCACGGGTGCCTTCTCGCCGGCGGACGGCGAAGGGCGGAACACGCCGAATCTCATGTTGCCGCCGGTTTCTCGCGAGCTGTGCTGATAGAAGCCCTGTACGCCACCGAAGCAGGCCTGTTCGGAAATCGTCTCGATCGTCATAAGTGGTCAATCCGTTTCAGGAGAGGCGTGGGCCGAGCATGATGATGGCGGCGCCGGCAAGAATCACCGTGCCACCGAGGAGATCCCAGGGGCCCGGGCGGATGCCGTCGACGAGCCACAACCACGCCAGTGCCGTCGCAACATAGACGCCGCCGTAAGCGGCGTAAACCCGTCCGCTCGCTGCCGGGTGCAGCGTCAGCAGCCAGACGAAGATCGCGAGGGAGAAGGCAGCGGGCAGCAATACCCATGCACCAGCAGCCTTGCGCAGCCAGAGCATCGGCAGCCAGCAACCGACGATCTCGGCCACCGCCGTGATGGCGTACAGGAAGAAACTGCGCAGCACGTCAGGGTCTCCACCACGGTTGCGCGACGAGAGCCGGTGGTTTGCGCGGGATTCGCCCGGGCCGATCGCCGGGCGCCGATCTGCCGACGCCGTGCGGGATGCCGGGTCCGCGGGAGGATTGCGGCATCGGCACAGGACCGCTACCGTGCGCGCGATCTATTCCCGTTCTCCTCTGGATCCCGGATGACCCCGTTTGCCAAGTCGGCCGCCAGCCTCGGGCAATTCCGTGGCGCGCTTCGTCGATCACCGCCATTGATCTGGGCATTCCTCTACTTCTTCTGTCTGCTGAGCGGTTACTACGTGCTGCGGCCGGTACGCGAGGCAATGGGCGCCTCGGCCGATGTGCAGGCGGTGTTCCCGCCATGGATCGTCGAGGCCTTCACGCGACATGGCCTTTCGGCGAACGAGTTTACGCTGCAGGTGCTGTTCACGGGCACCTTCATCGTCATGCTGTTGCTGCAGCCGGCGTATGGCCTGCTGGTCAGCCGTCATCCGCGTCGCGTGTTCCTGCCGGTGGTCTACCTTTTCTTCATCGCGACACTGCTGCTGTTCTACCTCGCCTTCGATAGCGGCATGCCGGGTCGCGGCATGGCCTTCTTCTTCTGGATCACCGTCTTCAACCTGTTCGCGGTGGCCGTGTTCTGGAGCTTCATGGCCGACGTGTTCTCCAATGCGCAGGCGCGCTCCTACTACGGCTACATTGGCGCGGCCGGTACCGTCGGCGCCTTCCTTGGCCCGCTCATCACCAGTGCGCTGGCGCAGCGCGTGGGCATCGCCAACCTGATGCTGGTATCGGCCGGTTTCCTGGTCGTCTGCCTGATCTGCATCTGGCGCCTGCGCCACTGGGCGGTGCTGCGCGAGCGCGAACAACGGCTGGAGTCGGGCGAGAAGCCGATGGGCGGCAGTGTGCTGGATGGCCTGAAGCTGATCGTGCGCGAACCGCTGCTGCGTTGGCTGGCGGTGCTGGTGGTGTTCGGCGTGGGTGTGGGCACGCTGCTGTACAACCAGCAGGCCAGCATCGTGCGCGCGGCCTTCACCGATC
>JBEBXZ010000417.1:0-3097 GCA_040391335.1 Dokdonella fugitiva
AGCAGGTCGAGCGCATTGCGCATCGTTGAAACCTTCGCCTCGGCGACCGCGGTTTGTCCGGTCAACTGGTCGACGCGCTCTTCCGCGGCTTTCTTGACTTGCTCCAGTCCACTCGCCTCCTCGACGCTGCGCAGCAGGTCCGGATCGGATTGCGCAGCGATGCTGCGCTGGTGCGCACGATGACGTCCGCCGGCTTCGCGATGCCGCAGCAACAGTTCGTGCGTGTGGTCGGCGAGCTCGTTTGCGTTCTCGATGCGCGCAAGGCCATTGGCAAGATCACCCAGCGCTTTCGCCTGCTGCTCGAGCTCGCGTGCTTCACGATCGGAGGATTCGACTTCCTCGCGCAACTGGCGCAGGCGTTCGCGATTGTCCGAGGCGCCGATCCTGAGTTCATTGATGGATGGAAGGCGCAGGCGTTCGACACCGCCGCCCTTGGCGACCAGGCCGTCCTGGCTCAGGCCGTGTCGCGTGCGTACGACTTCGGCATCGCTCTCGATGCAGCGCAAGTCGCCCAACTGGCGGCGCAGATAGGCGAGGGCATCCGCGTCGTCACCGCCGAGCAACGCCGCGACGTGATCGGAGGCGGGCCTGGTTTCCGTGTTGGCGCGTGCCTGGCTGCCCAGCGCGAGTTTCACGCCATAGACGGATCGCGAACCATGTAGCGATCGATACAGGCGCACTGCCGCCTGTTCGTGCCGCGGGGGAATCAGCAGCGCTTCGACGTGGCTGCGCAGATAGGCCTCGATCGCGCGCTGCCATGCCGGATCCTTGACTTGCACGAGATCGCAGACCGGCCGCGCCTCGATGCCTTCCTCGGCGAGATAGTTCATCAGGCGCACGACGTCGCCGCGCAGTTCGGCCTGTCCCGCGCTGACGCGCGCCTGGTTCTGGCGCGCGGTCCTGGCGCGCTGCTGGGCTTGATCCAGCGCATTCTGGCGCTCGCGTGCGTGGCGCCTGATCTGCGCGATGAGCGGTTGTGCGCGTTCGATCGCCTGCTGCAATTGCGCATGCAGGATTCCGGGATCGAGTTCGATCGGCGCTTCGGCGGGCTGGCCCTCGATCAGCGCATGCAAATCCTGCCACGGTGCGATCGCCTCGGCCAGGCGTGTCTCATCGTTGTCGGGCAGGTCGAAGCGGCGGGTTGCCGAAAGCTGATCGCGCACGAAGCCGGCGCCGCGCAGCAGCTCCTTGCGCAGGTTCGCCAGTTCGGCAATCAGGCTGTTGCCGATGGCATCGGCGGAGGCCTGCTCATGGTAACCGCGCATGCCTTGCAGCCGCTTGCCGGCTTCCTCGACATCGAGTCGCGCGGTTTCGCGATCGCTGCGTGCCTGGTGCAGCGCGCGCGCCTTGTCCTGGTGGTCGCTTTCCGCGGCGGCCAGCGCATTTTCGGCGGCGTCCACCGTCTCGCTGTGCTGGTCGCGCTCGTACTCGGCGGCGAGCGCGCGATATGAGGCCGCGCGCGTCGCCTGGCTCGAAATCCGCCGATACTGCGTATCGATCAGTTCGGCTTCCCCGATGCGCCTGGCGACCTGTTCGATCTTTTCCTTGATCTGCCGGAAACCGTCGAGCAAGGCGCGGAACCTGGCGATCTCGGTCGGACGTTCCTCGGCAACCAGGGTGCGCACGAACAGGTCGACATCGGTCACGCGCTGCAGGTTCAGTGCATTCTGGAATGCCTTGCGATAGGCCTGCGGATCGAGCAGGGTCGTACCCGGGCGCAGGCGAGCCAGCATGTCCTTGACGAAGCGGTCACTGGTCGCATGCAGCTCGGCCTTGCCGCCGGCCTCCTTGCAGCGTTGCGCGACGAGTTCGCGAAAACGGCTCCATTCGAGCGGCATTTCCTGCCTGCCGACCGTTTCCAGGTGATCGTCGAGTTCAAGTGCGACATTCTGCAGAAGATACATTCCGTGCACGCGATGGTCGGGCTCCTGCGCGGACGCGCCGAGCGCGATGCCCGCCGTCAGCGTTTCGCCCGAGTCGTGGTCCCTGAAGACGAGGCTGATGTATGTCGTCGCCGTTTCGCGAGTGCGGCCTTCGTCGCCGGAGCGGTACACGCCGAGGCAGTAGTCGCGGATCGTGCGGGCGCGATGGCTGCCTCCGGCCTGCGCATTGAAGCGGATCTGGTTGCGGTCCGCGCCGAGCATGACGATCTGCAGGGCATCCAGCAGGGCGCTCTTGCCCGCGCCGTTCGGCGCGATGATCGCCGTGGTCAGGTCGAGTTCCAGCGTTTCCGCCTGGAACAGGAAGAACTGGACGAGATGCGCGCGTTCAAGCTGATACATCGTCGGCCTCCATCGCGTCATCGTCTTCGAGGTTGTGCTGGTCGAGGCGTTGCAGCCATTGCGCGCCGACGATTTCGACGATCGCCGGACGCACGAGGATGCGGAACGGTTGCGGATCGTCCGCCTCGCATTCGACCAGACGTGATACCGACCAGCGCCGGAGTGATTTCAGCAGTACGCGCAGTTCGCCGACTTCCGGCATCGGCCGTTCGACCAGTGCCTGATAGGCTTCCTGCAATTCGGGCAGTTCGACCAGCACTTCACCGTGATCCTCGACCTGTCCCTGGCGCATCGCCTCGTCATAGCGCTGGCGCAGGACGAGGATCAGCAGGGTTTCCTGCAGCGATACCTGCGTACCCTCGCCATGCGTCGGCAAGGCGACCACGTAGCGGTAATGCACATTGCGTTCGAGGCGCACGCCAAACGGCTCGAGCGCGGCGGCGAAGTCGGCGAGGTAGGTTTCGACCAGATGGTAGGCGGTCTTCGAAAGGCGATCGGAGCTGTACAGCACCTGCTCGGTGATCAGGCGATATGCAGCGTGCTCGAAGTCGCTGACGGCGTGGATGCCGCCCGACAGCTGGCTCAGCGTGGTCCAGGAACGTTTCATGCGTGGCTTCGTGTCTTGCGCAGGACGAATCGCGGCGATTCGAGGTGCGTGTTGAGGGTGTGCTCGCCGGTGCGCAGCTCGATGCGGAATCCGCGCAGCAGGCGATGGATCGGATCATCCTTGCGCAGTCCGCCGGCACGATGGCTGCGCAGGGCGAGGGTGATGAGCGTCTGGTAGGCGCGGAAATCCTCGATCGAATCGATCCGCA
>JBEBXZ010000418.1:0-3091 GCA_040391335.1 Dokdonella fugitiva
ATCACACATTTCACCGAACTGATGCTTGCGCGGCTGCACATTGCGTGCTTGACGACGTCGCAAACCTGCCAGATCCGCAACAGCACAATCAGCGGGTGCGGAAGAAACTGACGGCCAGTGCCAGCCAGCCGGTCAAAAAGGCCAGACCGCCGAATGGCGTCACGATGCCCAGACCACGCGGTGCGCCGCAGGCGAGTGCATACAGGCTTCCGCAGAAGAGCATGCTGCCAATGAAAAATGCGACTGCGGCGATCCGCGCCGGTTGCCGCAGATGCAGAGGCGTGGCCGCAATCAGCAGCAAGGCCAGCGCGTGCCAGAACTGGTAGTCGACCGCGGTGCGCCAGATCGCCAGCGCATCCGCCCCGAGCCGATCACGCAGGGCATGCGCACCGAATGCGCCGCAGGCCACGGCCAGCCCGGCCAGAATGGCTCCTGCGATTCCCGTACCGCGCTGCATGTCGTGCATGGAAGTTCCAGATTCGAGAGGGGACGAGGTTGGTGTGCCTAATGCCTGGACCACGCACGACATGCATCAAGCAAGGAGGAAGCGCGACACCCCGCGCCGCGCTTCCTCCTCCTTGCAAACGACTCAGCCGCCTGCCTTGCCGCCCTTGCCAGGGCTTTTCGCTTCCTGCGGCTGCAGCAGGTCGTCCATCGATTTGTCGATGTTGGCGTTCTTATGCGCGGGCAGCACGAAGCTCCAGCCGTCGAAGCCCGCATTGAGTCGCGCGACTTCGCCCTCCAGCGTCGCCATGCTCTGCTCATCCTTGGCTGCATCGGCCTTGCCATCCGCTTCGGCAGGCTTCGTCTCGTGCGCGGCATCCGCGCTTTCCGGATCTTCCTTGGACGATTTCGCCGCCGCGTTCTGCGCGGCGAGATACTGCCCGGCGACCTTGGCATCGAGCGATGCCTTGAACGCGGTGTAGCGTTTCTCGCCGACGAGCCAGGAAGTCGCGTCGATCACGATGCCATCGAACAGTGCGTAACGTGCTTTCAGCGCATCGGCGGCAGGCGGCACTTCACTGACGGGAGCGACATCCTCGATGCGCAGATCGGCGAGCACTGAAGCCAGGCCATTCGCTGCGTATTCCGAGCTCAGTTCGCGCCCCTTCGGGATATCGGCAACGACGAACTGCGCGTCATCCTGCTTCTGCCTGGCGATGCGCAAGGTCTTGCCATCGGTGCGCGTGATCGCCACCGAAGCAACCCGTGTCGACGGGATGTCCGCAAGCTCCTTGCGCAACCAGTCCGTCGCATTCTTCTCGGGAACGAGCGAACCCCTGGCCAGCCAGCTCTGCGGTTCGTCGGCACGGCGCACGAAGGTGCCACCTGCTTGCGCGTTGAAGGTGCCGGCGATGAACTGCACCGGTGCGGACAAGCCACCAATCTCGACCAGCACACCGGCAGCCGCAGGATCGCTGACATCGGTGACGCCAAGGTCCGCATAACGCGCCGCGTTCGCGGTCTTCTGTTCCAGCAGGCTCGCATCCGCCAGCTTGAGCATGAAATCGCGCAGCTTGCCGACATCCGCCGGATAGCCGCCCTTCTGCGCGACCTTCCAGCCCGCATCGCCGCGTTCCAGCGTGACCAGGGGTTGCTTGTTGGCTCCAACGAAAGCCAGTCGCGAAACATCATTGACGTGATCGCGCAGGGCCGGCACCAGCATGCCGGCCTGCACGCCGCTGTTGCTCACCGGCTTGCGCGAGTGATTGATGGCCAGCGCCGCACCGACCACGACAACCGCGACGGCGACGAGTCCAATCAAGGTCTTCTGATTCATGAAAGATCTCCTTGTCCCGGGTTCACGCGGCCTTGCGCCGGCGTACCCGCCACATCGCGAAACCTGCCGCGACCAGGGTCACGAGCAAGGGCACGAGCACGATGTTGATGAATTTCAGGCGCGCACCGAGGGCTTCGATATCGGCATCCAGCGAACGCCGGACATCACGCAATTCCTTGCGGATATCGGCCTTGCGCCTGATGAAGTTCTCGAGCTCGGTCTTCTGCTCGGGTGACAGGATCATCGCCTGCTCCTGGCTCTTGGAACTCTGCAGCTCGGCCAGCTTGCGCTCGGTCTCCTGCAGTTCGCCCTGCAGTTCCTGCTCCTTGCTGCGGAAGCGATCATCGGCGGTGCGCTTGAGCGCTTCCACCGTCGTGAACGGACGCTGCGACGTGGCTCGACCGCGCACCGAGATCAGTGCGGAGGAGCCGCTCAGGTTGTCGACCGCGTTCAGTACGAAATCGCCATTGTTGGCGAATGCGTTCATGAGCTTCTGGCCGAGGAAATCCTGTACCTGCACCCACAGGCGATCGGCCAGCAGATCGGTGTCGGCGACGATGAGGATCTGTCCGTCCTGTTTCGATTCGGCGAGATGCCCTGCTTCGCTGCGCTCCGGGAAGGCCGTCTTGAACTTGCCCTCGACGCGTCCGGCGATCACATAGCGTTCGCCGGACGGCTTGAAATCGGCCAGCAAGGCACTCGGGTCCGGCAGCATGCGCAGTCGATCGGCAGAAGTGGACATTGCATCCCCCGAACTCTGCAACAGCGGCACGAGCCTGCTCGCGGAACCCTCGGCAAGACCGAAATGACCGGCGCTCGAGACATTCAGCGATTCAAGATTGGCAGTGACCACATCGTCATGATTGAGATCCGCCGCGCTCAAGCCGATGATTCCCGGATGACGCACCGGCGCACGTCCCTGCCCGACGCTGACCGTGACCGCACGCGAGCGATCGAGCACGATGTTCTTCGCGTCGTATTCGATGCCCCAGGCCTTGAAAAGCTTCGGCAGGTCAGAGGAACGATCCGCCATCATCGCCGCCTGCGGATTCTCCGGATCGGCCGCGGAAGCATCGAGTTCGGCGTCCGGATCGACGAAGGCGAGCAAATGCCCGCCACGCAGCACGAACTGGTCGATCGCGTACTGCGCCTCGTCCGAGAGCTGCTTCGGGTGCACGAGCACGAGCACGTTGATCTCGGGATCGATCGTCTTAAGCCCACCCACGTTGAGGTCACGCACCTCGAAGGCCTGCGCCAGCTGTTGCTGCACGGCCCAGGGTTCACGCATCTGGCGTGTCGCCGGGTCGAAAC
>JBEBXZ010000419.1:0-3083 GCA_040391335.1 Dokdonella fugitiva
TCGTCTCGCCGCCGCGTCTGGCCGGCCAGGTGCTGCTCGTGCACGAAACGCTCAATTCGCAGATCGGTCCGCGCCAGGCATGGGTGTACAACCCCGGCCAGCGCCGCGTGCGCCGCGCGCCGAACATCGCCTACGACAATCCGGGCACGGCGGCTGACAACCTGCGCACGACCGACATGACCGACATGTTCAATGGCTCGCTCGACCGCTTCGACTGGAAACTGGTCGGCAAGAAGGAAATGTACGTGCCGTACAACTCCTACAAGGCGCACAGTTCGGACAGCAAGGTCGCCGACCTGATCAAGCCCGGCTACATCAATCCGGACTATCTGCGTTACGAGTTGCACCGTACCTATGTCGTCGAGGCGACCGTGAAGGCGGGCCAGCGCCACATCAATCCGAAGCGTACGTTCTACATCGACGAGGACAGCTGGCAGATCCTGACGATCGACCACTATGACGCGCAGGACAAGCTGTGGCGCTATTCGGAAGCGCCGAGCGTGAACTACTACGAAGTGCCGGTGTTCTGGTCGACGCTCGAGACGCATCACGACCTCAAGTCGGGCCGCTATATCGCGGTCGGCCTCGACAACGAGGACAAGATGTACGACTTCTCGTTCCAGACCACGCCTGACATGTTCTCGCCGCAGTCCTTGCGCCAGCGCGGCGTCCCGTACTACGTTTCCGCACTCGGGGGAATCCGCCGGCTGACCATCAACCGTCGCCGGCGGATAGCGGAGCCTTTCGCGATCCGCGCATGGATCGTGTCGCAGCACAGGTAACGATCATGCAGCCAAGCTACCCGCGACCGAGGGTCGCGTCTCTCGTCCTCGCCCTGCTGGCTGGTGCCGTGGTCGCGCAGGAACCCGCCGTCTCCACCGCGGATCCGCTCAACCAGCCGGTTGAAGTCTTGCCGCTTGCGGAACATGCAGTGCTGCTCGACATCGCGCGTGCGGGCGACCGCTACGTAGCGGTCGGCGAGCGTGGCCATGTCCTGCTCTCCACCGATGGCAACGCGTGGACACAATCCACCAGGGTGCCGTTGCGCAGTACGCTGACGGCCGTCGCCGCCGTGGGTAGCGAGGTCTGGGCGGTCGGGCACGATGGCGTGATCCTGCACAGCGCAGACGCTGGCGATAGCTGGACCGTGCAGCGCCATGATCCCTGGCAGCAGGCGCCGGAAGGTGAGGAACATGAGCTACGCCAGGGCGTGCCCCTGCTCGACGTGGTGTTCACCGATGCCATGCACGGCATTGCAATCGGCGCCTACAGCCTCCTGCTGACCACCACCGACGGCGGAAAGTCCTGGACTGGCCTGCGCATCCAGACGCCCGATGATGCATCCGCCGCGGCGGAAGTGAATGACGACGACGTCATCGAGGAAGCCAGCGGCGATACCTTCAGCGCCGACCAGCTGCGCATTGGCCAGGAGAGCGATCCGCATCTGAATGGCATCGCGCTCACCGGCAGCGGCGCACTGGTGATCGTCGGCGAGCGTGGCGCGGTGTTCCGCTCACGTGATGCGGGGGCGAACTGGGAACGTTCGCAACTGCCCTACGACGGTTCGATGTTTGGCGTGATCGGCTATGAAGGCGAGCACGTGCTTGCCTATGGCCTGCGCGGCCACGTATTCGAATCGATGGATCTCGGCACGACCTGGAATGAAGTCGCGACCGGCACCGAACTGAGCCTGATGGGTGGCACGTCGCTGGCCGACGGAGGAGCGATCATCGTCGGCGCGAACGGCACGGTGCTGCGCCGCACACAGGGTGATGCAGGCTTCTCCCGCTTCACGAGTTCCGCTGCCGGTGCCATCGCCGGCGTAGTGCCGGCCGGTACGGACGGTGAATTGCTGATCGCCGGTGAAAACGGCGTCAGTCGCTACCAGCCCAAGTGACGGTGTCGCAATGAGTGCAGCGAGTTCCAGCAACCAGTCCCCGAGCGCATTCCAGCGCGCTGCCGAGAAGCTTGTCTTCGGCAACCGTCCGCTCATCCTGATCCTGTTCGCGATCATCACGATCGTGCTCGCGTTTTTTGCTTCGCAATTGCGCGTTGACGCGGGATTCAAGAAGCAGATTCCGCTCGGCCACGAATACATGCGGACCTTCCTCGACTACGAGCAGGAGTTCGGCGGGGCGAACCGCGTGCTGATCGCGGTGATGGACAAGAACGGCGACATGTTCAACCAGCCGTTCTTCCAGACCATGGAGAAGATCACGCAGGATGCGAAAAGCATCGACAGCGTGGACGAGGCGCGGGTGCGCTCGATCTTCACGCCGAACGTGCGTTTCGTCGAAGTCGTCGAAGACGGTTTCGCCGGCGGCAACGTGATCCCGCAGGAGTTCACGCCGAACAGCGAAGGCTTTGACGCCTCGCCGGAAGATTTCGCGACGATCAAGGCGAACATGGAGAAGGCGAATATCGTCGGTCGCCTCGTCGCCAAGGATTTCTCGGGCGCGATGATCTGGGTCGATCTGGTGCCGGAGAATCCGGAGAAAGGTGTCAAGGTCGACTACAACCGCATCGCCGGCCAGCTCGACGACATCCGCGCGAAGTACGAGAACGAGCACACCACGGTGGCGATCATCGGCTTCGCCAAGATGGTCGGCGACATCACCGACGGCGCACGCTCGGTGATCTGGTTCTTCGTCCTGACCATCGCGTTCACCTGGTTGTTGCTGTTCATCTATTCGTCGTCGGTCAAGCTTGCCTCGCTGACCGTGTTGTGCGCGCTCATCTCGGTATTGTGGATGCTCGGCGCCCTGCGCCTGCTCGGTTTCGGCATCGATCCGATGAACATGCTGACGCCGTTCCTGATCTTCGCGATCGCGGTCAGTCATGGCGAGCAGATGATCAACCGCTTCCGCGGCGAGATCTTCTTCGGCGGCCTCGAAGAAGGCACGCCGGAAGAACTCGCGCAGCGCACGGGCGTCGATCCGGAAACCGCTGCGCGCTGCGCGTTCCGCATGCTGCTGGTCCCCGGCTCGGTCGCATTGATCGCCGGCTGCATCGGTTTCGCCGCGATCCTCGTGATCCCGATCCGCATCATCTTCGAGCTCGCGATCACGGCCACGATCGGTGTT
>JBEBXZ010000420.1:0-3074 GCA_040391335.1 Dokdonella fugitiva
CTTCCGCGGGGAGGTGCCGGGTGCGCGTCCGTGATCGTCGATTGCGGCGGGTACCCGTGCGTCGCCTGTGTGTCGGTTCCGGATCGCCCGCGGGGGCGAAGGTCGCACGCGTGACGCACAGCGTCGGATTGTCGTGCCCATCGGCTCGCGTTCCAATGCCGTGTCGAAACGCGGTTCCTTCGTTCCTCTGTGCCTGAACCGCCACATGAGGAAGCAACATGTCCACTGTTACCAATCTGGGTTTCCCACGCATCGGCGCCCGGCGCGAACTCAAGCGCGCCCTTGAAAAATACTGGCGCGACGAGTCGTCCGCCGATGAACTCGCGGCCACCGCAAGTCGCCTGCGCAAGCGCCACTGGCTGCTGCAGAAAGAGGCCGGGGCGGATGTCGTGCCGTGCAACGACTTCGCGCTGTACGACCAGGTGCTCGATACGATGTTCCTGTTCGATGCGATCCCGGACGCGTATCGCGAGCTGGCCGACGTCGATCCGCTGGCCGCCGGCTTCGCCCTGGCGCGCGGCGTGCAGAAGGATGGCCTCGACCTGCGCGCACTCGAAATGACCAAGTGGTTCGACACGAACTACCACTACCTCGTGCCCGAACTGCATGCGGATCAAAGCTTCCGTCTGCGAGGCGACAAGCCGATCGCCGAATTCCTGGAAGCGCGTTCGCTCGGCTTGCAGGCACGGCCCGTGCTGCTTGGGCCGGTGAGCTTCCTGTTGCTGTCCAAGCGCGTCGATGGCGGCGATCGCCTCGAACTGCTCGATCGCCTGTTGCCGGTATATGCCGAATTGCTTGGCCAGCTCAAGGCGGTGGGCGCGGACTGGCTGCAGGTCGACGAGCCCTGCCTCGTGCTCGACCTGGACGCCGATGCGCATGCCGCCTACCGGCGTGCGTACGCGGCGCTTGCCGCAGTCGATCGTCCGCAATTGCTGCTGACGACTTATTTCGGCGAGCTTGGCGGCAATCTCGAACTCGCCACATCGCTGCCGGTGGATGGGCTGCACGTCGATCTGGTTCGCGCGCCGGGACAACTCGACGCGGTGCTCGATGCACTGCCTGACAACCGCATTCTGTCGATCGGCGTCATCGATGGGCGCAATATCTGGCGCAGCGATCTCGACCAGGCATTCGCGTTGGCCTCGCGGGCGCAGGCGCGCATCGGCAGCGAGCAGCTGTGGCTGGCGCCCTCGTGCTCCCTGCTGCATTCGCCGATCGACGTCGATGACGAGGTAGCGCTCAATCCGTCACTGCGTTCCTGGCTCGCATTCGCGAAGCAGAAGATCGGTGAATTGCGCGTGCTCGCCGACGCGCTGGAGGGCAGGGAATCGGCCGAGGCCGCCCTGCTTGAAGCACGACGGATCCTCGCCTCGCGCCGGCTCTCGCCGCTCGTCCACAAACCCGATGTGGCCGCGCGTGTCGCCGCTGTTGATGGATCACTGCTTGAACGTCGTTCGCCATTCACGGCGCGGCGCGCGCTGCAGGAAGCCGCGTTCGGACTGCCGATTTTCCCGACGACGACGATTGGTTCGTTCCCGCAGACCCATGAAGTCCGCGAGGCGCGTGCGGGCCACAAGGCCGGACGCCTCTCGGATCGCGATTACGACACCTTCCTCGAAACCGAGACCGAAAAGGCCGTGCGCTTCCAGGAAGCGATCGGCATCGACGTGCTCGTGCGCGGCGAAGTCGAGCGCAACGACAGGGTCGAGTATGTCGGCGAGCAGCTCGAAGGTTTCGCGTTCACGAAGAACGGATGGGTACAAAGCTACGGCTCGCGTTGCGTGAAGCCGCCCGTCATCTATGGCGACGTACGCCGCCCGAAACCGATGACGGTGCGCTGGTCGAGGTTCGCCCAGTCGCTGACCACGCGGCCGATGAAGGGCATGCTGACCGGGCCGGTCACGGTACTGCAATGGTCCTTCGTCCGCGACGACCAGCCACGCTCGGCCACCTGTCGCCAGATCGCGCTCGCGCTGCGCGATGAAGTCGTGGATCTCGAAGCGGCCGGCATCCGCATTATCCAGATCGATGAACCGGCGATCCGCGAAGGCCTGCCGCTGCGTCGCGGCGACTGGAAAGCCTATCTCGACTGGGCGGTCGAGTCGTTCCGCATCAGCGCCGCCGGTGTCGCCGACACGACGCAGATCCACACCCACATGTGCTACTCGGAGTTCAACGACATCATCGAAGCGGTGGCCGCGATGGATGCCGACGTGATCTCGATCGAGACGAGCCGCTCGCGTATGGAGTTGCTCGATGCCTTCGTGCGCTTCGCCTATCCGAACGACATCGGCCCGGGCGTCTACGACATCCATTCGCCGCGCGTGCCATCGGTCGAAGAGATGAGCGACCTGCTGCGCAAGGCACTGGTCGTGCTGAAACCAGGCCAGATCTGGGTCAACCCCGATTGTGGCCTGAAGACGCGCGGCTGGCCGGAAGTGAAAGCCGGTTTGACGGCAATGGTCGAAGCCGCCCGCACGCTGCGGCGACAAGTCGAGGCTGCGGAAGCTGGCTGACAAGTCACGCGGCGTGAATGGGATCACGGCGCATTGGAATGGAGGAGGAAAGTCTTTCCCTCCGTTCCGATGCGCCAGTGGTCAATCCAGGCCCGCCGCTGCAACAGGAGCGCTCTCGGAAAGCCAGTCCGGAAGAGTCGAAACGGCATCTAGCCGATCGGGTGGAGAAACAAGCCGGACAAGGCAATGTTCAGGGCACCCACCAATGCCGAGAAACCCTCCTTGTCAGGGCGATCTTGAAAAGACCTGTTAGAAGACCCATTATTCGGTCTCAACCGTGCTTTTCGGAGACTGGGCCATGACTTATCAGATACTTACCGAGACAGCAGCCAGCATCTCCGAGCTCAAGGCCAACCCCATGAAGGTGGTGGCCAGCGGCAACGGCATGCCTATTGTGGTACTGAACCGGAACGAGCCAGCATTCTATTGTGTGCCTGCAGTGGCCTACGAAGCGATGATGGAAATGCTTGATGACGTGGAATTGCTTGGCTTGGTGAAAAAGCGCCAAAATGAAAAATCCATCAGGGTGTCGCTCGATGACCTATGAGCTCGCCTTCA
>JBEBXZ010000421.1:0-3072 GCA_040391335.1 Dokdonella fugitiva
GTGTGGCACTTGTTGTCCACGGCGAAGAAGAGATCCGCGGTCCGGAGCCCAGGCCGCAGCTGCGCCGGGAAAGCTGCACTACATCAGCGCAGCTTCACGGTGATGTCGGTGGGCACACCATCGCGGGTAACCGTCACGCGCACGCTGCTCGCGTTGCCAAGGCTTTCCGCGATCTGCTGGCCACGCGCGACCGAATCCACCGGCAAGCCGTTGACCGCCGTCACGATATCGCTGGGACGCAAGCCGAGCTGGCTCAGCAGCGCGGCATCCGCACCTCCTGCAGAAACGCGCACACCCGCGACCTTGCCGTTGTCGATCACCGGCTCGATGCGCATGTTCTTCGCAAGATTGCTCGGGCCACCGGCAATGTTGTCCATCGTCTTCTGCCAGTCCATCGAGCCATGCGCCAGTTGCGGTGGCGTGAACGTCATCGCCGGCACACCCGCGTCAGCCGGCGCGGTATTGCGCAGGGCATTGCCACCGCGCGCACTGGCCGGGATCGGCGCGACGCGTTCGGGCGGTGCATCATCACGCGTCAGCGGCAGCGCTTCCTGCACGCCGTCGTGCAGCAGCAGGACCCGATCGGCATGCACCTCATCGAGACTGACACCGGGACGGATCGCTTCGCCGACCCGCCAGGCGCGTTCGACCCCTTGTTCATCGGCAATGACGGCAATGCCACGGCGCGGATCCGCATCCGCCAGCGTTCCGCGCAGGCTCAGCGCCAGCGTCGTCGCGCTCATCGCGCGCTGCGCGCCACCGGCTTGCGTGGGTGAACCAAACAGGTGCCATTTGGAAACGGCGACGGTCCCGGCCTGTTCGCCAACCTGGACCGGCATGCCCGGCCGTGCGGACAGATCCTCATCGAATACGACGACCGTCCAGAACATGCGCGCGAACAACCAGACGAGAACGCCGGCGAGCACGGCGCAGGCCAGCATCGCGGCCCACTCCGACCATCGGCCGCGATCAGCGCCGCTCGTTGCCACGCCTCCGAGGCGGCTCCACATGGTTCGACACTCTCGCGTTCACTCGACGGCACAGTCTAGCAAATCGCCCTGCCGCTTCAGCGTGAAGCCAGCGCCGCGCAATCGCCCGTGTGCATGTCCGAAACCGGCACGGAACCACGTACCCCCGGACAAGCCACCCCCTTGGTCGGTCCCTGGAAGGAGATTCGTTGTGAACAAGCTCGTTCGATATGCACGGCACTTGCGATTCCGCGCCGTCCTCGTCTGCATCTGCGCCTTTGCCGGCCTGTCCGCATTCAGTGCGTTCGCCGATACCGATTCGCCGGAAACGGCGGAGCCCTCGACACCCGACGCGATCGCCAGCGCAGGCTATGGCCTCAATCCGGGTTTCAACGGCGGGAACTACTATCTGGATCGTTTCGGCGGTCCCGCCACGTCGGACTATCGCGGCCGCAAGGTGGTGCGCCTGGGCAACGGCGACCTGCTCTCGGTCGGGCTCGTCCCGCGTTACCAGCAAGCCAACCAGGCGGATGGCTTCTACAACATTGGCCTCGTGCGCTACACCGCGGCAGGCGTGCGGGTACCGTGGACATGGACATCACCCTACGGGAATTTCGGCAACACCTACCTGATCTACCCGGGTAGCCAGACGACAGGTCAGCTCACGCCACGCTTCAGCGCGGTGAAGGACGTCAAGGTCATCGGCAATCGCATCTACATCCTCGTGGACCATAGTCCCGCCGGTGCGAGCCGCGACGTGCACCTGCTCGTTTTTTCGGACGAAGCCGGCGAAGGCGGTCGCTTCCTCGGCCACTTCAACCTCTTCACCGGGGCATTCAACGAGGATGGCGGCGCACTGCTCACCCACTCCAGCAACATCATCGGGGCCAGCAACAAGCTGGTGGCCGTGGCCACCGTCTGGGGCGGATCGGGAAACTACATCCTCGCGAAACGCTTCAACGTCGGCGGCGCCAACATCATCGAGACGGATTCGACGTTCGGGACGAATGGCGAGACATCGATCTTCCTGCGACAGAATGCCAGTGGCTGCGCGAGCAACGTGGCCGTCGCGGGCGCATGCCCGATCATCGCGACCAGCCTGGCCGCCGGCTACCGCAACCTGTTCAATGTCGGCGCGTACTACATCGGCGCTGATCGCCTTTACACGACAGGAACGGGAATCAACGACTGGGACGGCGCCGTCATCAGACTCAATGCCAATGGCACTCTGGATACCACGTTCGGCGCGACCGGCACGGGAGCGGGAAATGGTTTCTCGTTCATCCAGTACGATCGTGGGGACCGGCAGGACAGGGTTCGTGCGCTCGCCGTCCGCACCACGGGCTTCGGACTGCCGGCATCGCCCTACCAGGATGAGATCTACGGCGTGATGTATGTCGGGCAGGAGTGCTCGGCAGCGACTGGCGTCGCCAAACTGAATCACGGTGGTGCCTATGCCGCTGGATTCGGCACGAACGGGAGGATCAGTTTCGGCGGCTGGAACAACCCCAACGACGCGCAGGCATGCGCCGTTTACGGTCCCGCCCAAGCGTGGGACGCCGAGCTTTCGGGCACGACGCTTGCGATCGTCGGTCAGGGTGATGCCCAGCATCAAGGACAGTTCATCCGTGCCCCGCTGTTTACTGCGGTCGACATCGCGAACGGTCAGATTCTGCAGAGCCTCGCGACGCCCATAACCGTATCCGGCACCAGTGTCTCCTACGATGGATCGCTTTACGGAATGGTTGGCCTCGGCAACGGCAACTTCGGCGTGGTCGGCGATACGGAAAACACCTCCAACGGATTCCATTCCATGTTCGCAACCGGCCAGATCGGTCGAGACGCCATTTTCGCGAATGGTTTCGATTGACCGGATCTGCCAGCCGGGAAACGGAGGCTGCGTCTTGTTTGCAAAGCGCCGAAGGGGATACCTTCGGCGCTTATGGAAACTGAAAGCGAATCTTTCGCCTCCGAGATGCTTCGTCGCTGGGGCGATGGGGAATCCGGCGCGCTCGACCGGCTGCTCCCGCTCGTCTATGCGGACCTGCGCCGCATGGCGGCGAATCTGCTGCGCGCGCACAGTGGCCACTCGACGCTGCAGACG
>JBEBXZ010000422.1:0-3066 GCA_040391335.1 Dokdonella fugitiva
TCGTTCTGCACGACGCCGCGCTGCGTATCGAGCTCGTGCTGGCCGATCGCGCCGAGCAGGTGACCCATGCGATCCGACTCCAGCCACAGCGTCATGTCCAGCGCGGTGGTTGGCACGGTCTGGAAATAGTTCGTGCGATCGAACCAGGTTGTGCCGTTCTGGTCGGTCGCGCCAACCTGCTCGAAAGGCGCGAACCAGGTGCCCTTGTTGTTCTCCGAACCGGAGAACATCAGGTGTTCGAACAGATGCGCAAAACCCGTCTTGCCGTTCGGTTCATCGGCGGACCCCACGTGATACCAGACGCTGACTGCGACAACCGGCGCCTTGTGGTCCTCGTGCACGATGACGGTCAGTCCGTTCGGCAGCGTGAAACGCGTGAACGGGATATCGACGCTGTCGCTCGCGGCGCTGGAGATACCGACGAATCCGAATGAAAAGATGGCGGCATACAGGCGTTTGCGCATACGGATTCCTTATGTGGATCGAGAGAGGGGATTTCCTGCGGCATTGCGCAGGTGAAAAGGTATCGATCGAGGTACGGCGCGATGCGACCGCTCGATCAGGAAGGCCGGCAGGCTACCCGCGACCCGGGCAGGTCGCAACTGGCCAGCCTACTCCAAGCCCGGCGTCGGCGTAGACTGTTTCGGGGAAGGAAAGTTCTTCGGTTCATCCTGCATCAGGAAAGCATCGGCATGGCACAGATCCTCATCACCGGCGCCAATCGCGGCCTCGGACTCGAATTCACGCGGCAATTCCTCGAGCGCGGCGAGCGGGTCGTCGCCACCTGTCGCCAACCGGGCCGGGCTGCCGAACTGACACGCATGGCGGCAGAGCATCCGGGTCGCCTGAAAGTCCTGCCACTGGATGTGGCGCAGGAGCGCTCGAGGGCCGAACTGGCGCGCGAGATCGAATTGCTCGATCTGCGCCTCGACCTGCTGATCAACAATGCCGGCGTGCTGCCATCCGGCGAGCGCTTCGGTACGCTCGATGCGGACACGCTTGCCACGACCTTTGCGATCAATGTGCAAGGCCCCCTGCTGCTGAGCCAGGCGCTGGCGCCGCGCCTGCTCGATGGCGGCAAGATCGTCGCCCTGGCGTCGGGCATTGGTTCGATCGCCGGTACGGAGCGTTTTGGCACGCCGAGTTACGCGATCAGCAAGGCCGCGCTGAACATGGCGATGCGCCAGCTTGGCCATGCGCTCGCCGAGCGCCGCATCGGCGTCATCGCGCTGAGTCCCGGGTGGGTGCGCACGGCGATGGGCGGTGAGAATGCCGCGCTCGACCCGGCGCAGTCGGTCGCCAACATGCTCGTCGTGATCGATGGCTTCGTCTTCGATCCGCTGCGCATCGCGCCGTTCCTCGGCAATGACGGAAAACCGGTCGCCTGGTAGCGGGTTTCGCCGCACACGCCGCGTTCAAGATGGAGCGGATATCCTGATCGACCTCATACCTGATCGGGAGCAAAGCCATGACGATTCGCAAGGGACAGGCCGAGTGGAAGGGCGGCGTGCCGGAGGGTTCGGGCACCGTCTCGCTGGAAAGCGGTGCGTTCAACGGTGTCTACGGATTCCGCTCGCGCATGGGCGATGGCGCAGGCGGCACCAATCCGGAAGAGCTGATCGGCGCGGCGCATGCTTCCTGCTTCTCGATGGCATTTGCGCTCGCGCTGGCCAAGTCCGGCCACGTGGCGACGCGCGTGCATACGACCGCCAAGGTGCATCTGGAACAGCGCGACGGCGGATACGAAATCCCGCTGATCGAACTGGTGACCGAGGCGGAAGTGCCGGGCATCTCCGCCGACGAGTTCGCCAGGCTGGCGACCGCGACGAAAACCGGCTGCCCGGTATCCAAGGCCTTGTCGGCGATCGAAATCCGGCTCGACGCCAAGCTGCTTTGACCTGAGCGCCTGATGGCGCGGCCGCCACGCAAGTGCGTGGCAGCCACGCGATATGGATGGAGTCGCCGTACGGGCAGGACTGCGCGTTCGCAGGGAGTCTCGGGATGATGCGACTGACGGTGCCCAGGGCAGCCGCATCGCGTGGCGTGCGCATATCGGGGACAATGTGGCGATGCTCGATATCGTTCTGCACCGCCCGGAAATTCCACCGAACACCGGCAACGTGATTCGCCTGTGCGCCAACAGCGGCGCGCGCCTGCATCTGATCGGTCCACTGGGTTTCGAACTCGACGATGCGCGCCTGCGGCGTGCCGGACTCGACTATCACGAATATGCCGAGCTGCGCGTGCACGCCGATCTCGATGCATTTCTTGCCGATGTGCGGCCAGCGCGGCTGTTCGCCGTATCGACACGCGGCAGCGTGCGCTATGACACCGTGCGCTATGCGGATGGTGATGCCGTGATGTTCGGTTCGGAAACGAGCGGCCTGCCCGAGGAAGTCATCGCAGTCGTCGACACGGAGCACCGGCTGCGCCTGCCGATGCGTCCGCAGAACCGCAGCCTGAATCTCTCGAATGCAGTCGCGGTGATCGCCTACGAGGCGTGGCGCCAGGCAGGCTTCACAGGCGGCCGCTGACGCGGCTTATTCCGGGTATTCCGGCTTCTGCTCGCGCGCCATGAGGATGCGCAGGCCTTCGACCGGCGTGATTTCCTCACGCAACACGCGCTGCACCTGTTCGGTGATCGGCAGTTCGATGCCATGCCGTTCGGCGAGACGCACCGCTTCGTTGACCGTGACCAGACTCTCGACGACCTGGCCGATTTCGGCCACCGCCTGCGACAGCGGAACGCCGCTGCCAAGCGCGATGCCCAGCCGGCGGTTACGCGAGAGGTCACCGGTGCAGGTCAACACCAGATCGCCAAGGCCCGCCAGGCCCATCAGTGTCTCGGCTTTCGCGCCGAGCACGGCGCCGAGGCGGAGGATCTCGTTCATGCCGCGCGTGATCAGGCCGGCCCGTGCATTCAGGCCGAGCTGCATGCCATCGGCGACGCCGGTCGCCACGGCGAGCACGTTCTTCATCGCGCCGCCGAGTTCCGCACCGAGCACGTCGGTGCCGGTGTAGGCGCGGAAATTCGGTGCATGCAGCAGGGTTGCCAGGCGCTGCGAG
>JBEBXZ010000423.1:0-3064 GCA_040391335.1 Dokdonella fugitiva
TTCAGGCGCCGATCAGTGCGCCCGCGCGGCGCGGCGCGGCAATGGCGGCGACCAGACGTTCGATCTCGCGCCAGACATCGCCCTCGCCACGCCCTTTCGCAATGCGGTCGATGCGCCCGGCCTGCACGATGCAGCGCTCCCAATGCGCGGTATCGCCGGCCTGCAGGGCACGCCGGAACATCGGCTGCTTCGCAGGCCAGATACGCTCATTGCCGAACGCCTGATTGAGATTGTTGCTGCCCGCCTGCGACAGCCGCGAGAGGCTGCGCAACTGGTTGAGCAGCCAGCCGAGCAGGGGAATCGCCTCCTCTCCTTCCGCGCGCAGGCCTTCGACGATGCGCAACGCGCGCGCCGCATCGCCTGCGATCGCGGCGTCGGTGAGGCGGAATGCATCGAAACGCGCATCATCGGCGACACTCGCCTCGAGCGTTTCGACATCGAGCGTGGCATCGCCGACCAGCAGCGACAGCTTGTCGACTTCCTGCGCGGCGGCCAGCAGGTTGCCTTCGACGCGCTCGGCGAGCATTTCGATCGCCTCGCGCGTCGCCTTGATGCCACGCGAACCCAGGCGGGCGGCGATCCACGGCGGCATTTCCTCGGGCTTCAGCGGCCATACCGGCATCGTCACGCCGATGCGGTCGATCGCACCGACCCACGCGCCCTCGTGCTGCTTGCTCCACTCCTGCGCGGTGATCAGCAGGATCGTGTCGGGCGGCAGCGCGGCGCACCATGCGCTGATCGCGGCCGAACCTTCCTTGCCAGGACGCCCGGTCGGCATGCGCACGTCGATGATGCGACGCGAGGCGAACAGCGACATCGCGGCCCCCGACATCGCGAGCTCATTCCAGTCGAATCGCGCATCGACGTCGAACACCTCGCGTTCGATGTAACCCAGTTCGCGAGCCCGCGCGCGCAGGCGGTCCGCCGCTTCGAGAACCAGCAGGTGCTCGCTGCCGGCAATCAGCCAGACCGGTTTGAGCTCGGACGCACCAAGCAGTTTCGGGAGATCGGAAATTCGTGCAGGCATCGGGCGATTGTAACGGCAGCGCGAAGGCGCCGGAGGAACTTCGCGATCGCCTCATTCAAGGCCGGTCAGCACGAGCGCTTCGTGACGAACCGGAGCACAGTTCCGATCAAATGCGGATCCACGTTCGATCATCGCGACGATCGCGCCGCAAGGCCCGCTTGCCGCTTGCGGTACTGTCCCGGCACTTCGCCCGTGATCTCGCGGAACGCGGCATAGAAATTCGATTGCGAGGTGAAACCCACCGACAAACCAACCGACAGGACCGATGCCTGCGGCTCGGCCAGCAGCACCCGACATGCTTCGGCCACCCGATGTTCGCGGACGAAGCGCGAGAAACCGACACCGAACTGCGTATTGATGAGCTCCGAAAGCTGGTGCGCGCCGAGATCCAGCATTCCCGCGAGCATCGCGAGATTGAGTGCATCGTTCGTATAGACGCGTTCATCCTTCATCAGCACGTTGAGTCGCGAGATTGAGTGCATCGTTCGTATAGACGCGTTCATCCTTCATCAGCACGTTGAGTCGCGAGATCGCCTGCTCGCGATCGACGCGCGCCAGCGTCGACACCGCGTACGCCATGGTCACCGCTTCCGCCGCCTTGCCGACGATATCCGGGAAGCGCAGCAGCACATGCATCGCCAGCAGGAAACCAAGGCCAATCGCGATCGTGTAGCCCAGCACGAACGCGTCGAGACCCACCCATGGCGAAACCAGGCCGAGGACGAGAATCCCCAGCGCGAGAACCACGTGCAGAGCCAGCGCAAACATTTCCAGCCTGAACCGCTCGCGTTGCGCACGCAGGCGCGAAACCAGCAGCGCGAGATGCAGGGCAAAGCCGGTGCCGAGCAGGAACGACAGCGGAATTGCCCAGCGTGGATCGAGCCAGCCGACGAAAAGAGCAGGCACGTAGAACACCAGTTGCAGGCGTCGCACCGCGACCGGCAGTTGCAAGGCGCCACGCACGAACAGATAGAACGCAGGCGCGACGACGAACAACAGGGTCACGTAGGCCGGCGATGCAACGCCTGATGGACGGTCCGCGAGGAACAAGCCGTGCATGCCCTGCAGCGTGGCCAGGCCGAGCAACAGGATCACGCCGCTCAGGCGCGAGATCGCGCTCTGGCCCTCTACCGCATGGGTCGTGATGCTGGCCAGCGCAAGCAGCAGCGCGCTGAAGATCGAGAAGCCCGACAGCAGGATCGCGCCATCGGCGATCACGGGGCGTTCCGCGTGGAGAAGCGCGGCTCCTGCCCGGACATGCGAATCAGGCGGGATGGCTGCATGGAAGCAAGACTGCCATCACCCGGAGCTTCCCTTCTCAGCGATGCTCGTGCGCCAGCGCCTCGAGACGGCGCAGGATCGTCTGCACCATGTCGCGCTGCAATTCCTGCGTGAGCAGGTCCTGTTCCGCCGCGATGCCGAGCGCCTGATTCGCATCGAACGTGAAATCTCGGGTCAGTTCGACCACCTGCTTCGGCAGCAGGTTCGCACCCGCCGCATCGACCACGTCGAACTCGACGTTGTAGCGCATCGTGTACTCGTTGGCGCGCGCATTGCCGCCGACCGACAACACGTCGGTCGTGATGCGGTTGGTGCCAATGCGCAAGACTGCTGCGCCCGGCTCGGTCTGCGCGACGACCTGCGCACCCGAGCGCGCCAGCGCCTTGCGCAGATCGCGCCCGAGCGGACTCAGCGGATCGGCGCCTTCAATGGCGACCCGCTGCATGCCAGCCGGCAACTGCGCCTCGCCGCGCAAGTGGAAACCGCATGCGGCGAGCAGGAAGGTCAGCACGACGACGCCGACGAGGCGATGGATGTTCATGGGCACCTGAAAGGAATTGCGTGGGCGAAGCATAGCCGAACCTCGTTCGTGTCGAAGCCCCTTTCCTCCCCTCGGGGGAGAAGGAAAGTCAGACCACGATATTGACGATCTTGCCCGGCACCACGACGATTTTCCGGATCGTCTGTCCTTCGATATAGGGCAATACGGACGGCTCGGACAACGCGGCCTTCTCCGTGTCCTCCTTCGACGCGGAA
>JBEBXZ010000424.1:0-3056 GCA_040391335.1 Dokdonella fugitiva
GTGCTCGGGCGCATCGGCAGTGCGCGAACGCAGGCGTCGGCGCTTTCGATGGTTGCCGATATCGATCTTGCCGAACGCGGCGGGCGCCTGTACGTCGGCGGGCGCGGGCTGGATCTCGCTGAACTCGGTGCCGGGCAGGCGATTGCCGGTATCAGTGCGCCCGCGGGAACCGGCGACATCGAACTATGGGGCAGTTGGCAACAGGGGCGAATCGACGATATGCGCCTGCGTTTCGATCTGCGTGACACGGTGCTGGCGGCATCGGCGCCGGTGCTTGCCGGCAAGGCGGTTTCGGTCGCGCCGCGCAGTCGTTTCGAACACCTCGGCCTGAGCGCACGCTGGCTGCGCCACGGCGATGACTGGACGCTCGATGTCGCTGACATGGAGGTCACCCACGATGGCCTCGCACAGTCGCCTGCGCGCGTGCACGTCGAAAAATCGGGCGGCGACGACGCACGCTACTCGGTGGCCGCGAATGCACTCGATATCGACACCCTGGGGAGCGTGGCGATGCTCGCGGATCATGTGCCGGACGCACTGCGGCGCTGGCTGTATCTCGCGCATCCGCAAGGTTCGCTGGCCGCGATCGAGGCGAGTTGGGGTCCGCTTGAAGACTACGCCATCGATGCCTTGCTCGAACGCTTCGTGAGCCGCAGCGTGGATGCGATTCCAGGCGTCGAGCCACTCACGCTGCGCCTGCGTGGCGACGCGCAGGGCATGCTGCTCGAATTGCCGCGGCAAAAGACCCGCATCGACTATCCGCACGCATTCCGCAAGCCGTTCGAACTGCCGCAACTGGGCGGTGAAGTCGCGGCATGGCGCGAGGACGATGCTTGGCGCATCAAGACGCCCGGCCTCGGCGTGGTTGGCGAGGGCTTCGCTTTCGAAGCGCGCGGCGGACTCGAGTTCGATGCGGATGGCTCGAAGCCGCTGCTTGATGTGTCGGCCGTCGTGACCGGTGCCGACGTGGTCGCTGCAAAGCTGTTCTGGCCATTGACCACGATGCCGGCCAGCGCGATCGAATGGCTTGATCGCGCGCTGGTCAGCGGTCGCGTTGCGGGTGGGCGCGTGGTTTTCCGCGGTGATCTCGATCGCTGGCCGTTTGCCGACAACTCGGGGCGCTTCGAGGCGCATGCGGATCTTGAGGATCTGGAACTGGACTATCTGCCTGACTGGCCGCCAGGCGAAAAACTCAAGATTGCCGCAAACTTCATCAACAACGGCATGCAGGCGACCGTCATTTCGGGAACGGCAATGGATCTGGCGATCGATTCGGCCGAAGGCACGATCGCGAGTTTTGGCGATTCCATCCTCGATTTGAAGGCGAAGACGCATGGCGATGGCCGCGCCTTGCTCGCGTTCCTGCGCGCGACGCCGATCGGCAAATCGTATGTCGATACGCTTGAGGGACTCAGCATCGGCGGCAAGGGCAGTGCGGCATTCGCCCTGAATGTGCCGCTCAAGGATCATGACAAGCTGAAGCTCGATGGCACGGTCGATCTCGTCGATGCCGACCTCGCCGAAAAGAACTGGGACGTGCACTTCGCCAAGGCGAACGGGCGGCTCCGGTTCGGCCGTTCCGGGGTTGCCGCGAATGAACTCTCGGTGTTGACCGAAGGGCGCCCCGGCAAGCTCGGCATCTTCATCGGCGACATGACGCGGGACCGGCGCCATTCGTTCGAGGCGACCTTGCGTGCAACGCTTCCGCTCGCCACGGTGTTCGCCCGCGCGCCGGATATCGCCGCGGCGTTCCCGTATTTCCCGGGCGAGGCCGAGTGGAATATCGCGCTCGATGTCGGCGATGACGAAGGGGTTCTGAAGGGCCTGCGCGAATTGCGCATCGACAGTGATCTGCGTGGCATCGGCATCGATCTGCCGCGGCCTCTGGCAAAGGCGGCGGAGGCGACCATGCCGTTGGCGATCGGCATCGCCATTCCGCCGCTCGGACAACCGTTCCGCCTCGATCTGGGTGACGTGGCTCACGTGCGCGGAAGCTTGCCGGCCCCGAATGTTCCGCTGGCCGCGCGCATCGACATGGGATCCGAAGTCTCCGCTGCGGCCCTGCCGAGCAGTGGCATCTTCATCGGCGGGCACACGCCGGCGCTCGATGCCGGTGCCTGGGGCGCGCTGTTTGCTTCGGGAGACGCGGTCGATGGTGTGTTCAACGGGCTCTCGCTCGACGTGGGTGCCCTCGAGGTGGCCGGGCGCAGCATTCCGGATGTGCACATCGACCTCGCACTGGAAAAGAACGCGACGTCGATCCGCTTCACGGGGGAGGCACTGGATGGCGTCATCGACATTCCATCCGCCGATCTGCGGCGCAGCGGTATCACCGCCCACATGAACCGCCTGCATTGGCCGGATCTGCCGGAAGGCAGCGAAGCGGCACCCGCGGCGCTGGCCGGCGTGGCGCCATCCTCGATTCCGCCGTTGCACCTGTCGATCGGCCAGTTGAATTTCGGTGCGGCGAATCTCGGCAGTCTGCGCCTCGAAAGTTTTCCCACGGCGCAGGGCATGCAGATCGATCTGCTCGAAACGCGCTCGCCCAATGTCGATATACGCGCGAACGGCGAATGGGTCGGCGACGCCGCGCAGAATCGTTCGCATCTGAAGATCGACATGACCGCGCAGAGCCTCGGACGCATGCTCGATGCGTTCGGCTTTGCCGGCATCATCGATGGGGGACAGACCCTGGCGCACATCGATGCAGCCTGGCCTGGAGCACCGAACGCTTTCGCGCTGGCCAACATGACCGGCTCGCTGCAGATCGACGTCGACAAGGGGCGCATACTCGATGTCGATCCGGGCGCGGGCGGGCGCCTGTTCGGATTGCTTTCGCTGCGCGAGATCCCGCGTCGCCTGTCGCTCGATTTCAGCGACCTGTTCAAGTCGGGCATGAGCTTCAATTCGATTTCCGGCACGTTCAAGCTGGGCGACGGCAATGCGACCACGGACGATCTGCATATCAACAGTCCCGCTGCGGATATCGTCATCAGCGGGCGCACCGGCTTGCGCGAAAAGGACTATGACCAGCAGATGATCGTCACTCCGCGTGC
>JBEBXZ010000425.1:0-3035 GCA_040391335.1 Dokdonella fugitiva
ACTCGGCATCGACGGTGTCCTTGAGCATGATGTTCCTGATCACGTCTTCCTCGCTGATGCCGAACTCCCGCGCCTGTTCGGGAATCTGCTTCTCGACCAGCGGCGTGCGCACGAAGCCCGGGCAGATCACATTGGCGCGCACGCGCTTAGGGCCACCTTCCTTGGCGACCGTGCGCGCAAGTCCGAGCAGGCCGTGCTTGGCGGTGACATAGGGCGCCTTGAGCTTCGAAGCCTCGTGCGAATGCACCGAGCCCATGTAGATGATCGCGCCGCCTTCGCCGCGCGCGTACATGTCCTTGAGGCAGGCGCGCGTGGTCAGGAATGCGCCGTCGAGATGGATCGCGAGCATCTTCTTCCATTCGTCGTAGCTGAATTCCTCGACCGGCTTGACGATCTGGATGCCCGCGTTGGAAATCAGGATATCGACCTTGCCGAACGCCTCGATGACCGCGGCGACGCCGTTGTCGACATCGGATTCGCTGGTCACGTCCATCTTCACGCCGATCGCCTTGCCGCCGGCGGCGACCAGTTCCTGCGCAGTGGCATTCGCGCCATCCAGATTCAGATCCGCGATCGCGACGCTGGCGCCATTGCGCGCATAGACTTCGGCGATGCGCTTGCCGATGCCGCTGGCCGCGCCGGTGACCAGTGCAACCTTGCCTTCGAGTGTCATGCCAATCTCCATGAGGTAGATGAGGGAAACGGGTGATCGATCGCAGGCAGCCAGGCTTGGTTCCTGCGGCACCGCGCGTCGGATCGTCGGGATTCAGGAAAACACACGGCGCCTACGCAGCCCATTGTCCGAAAGTCCGATCATTGGATGCGATTCATTCCTCGCGACCGGCGAGTTTCGGATCCACGCCGAGATCCTTGAGCTTGCGATACAGGTGCGTGCGCTCCATGCCAACCATCTTGGCCAGCTTGCCGACGCTGCCGCCGGCTTCATTGAGTTGATGCAGCAGATAGCTGCGCTCGAATTGCTCGCGCGCCTCGCGCAGCGGCAGGCTGTAATCGACGTCCCCACCGCGCATCGTCGCCGAACGAGCGCTGGCCGGAACGGCGCCGAGCGCGAGTTCGACTTCCTCGATGGTGACTTCCGGCGCACTGCCGAGGATCAGCAGGCGCTGCACGAGATTGCGCAGCTCGCGCAGGTTGCCGGGCCACGGATAGTTGCGCAGGCGGTTCTGCACGACCACCGGAAACAGGCGGTACGGCAGCTTGTCGCGATTCGCGAAGAAATCCGCGTAGTAGCGCAGCAGCTCGGGAATGTCCTCGATGCGCTCGCGCAGCGCGGGGACCGTCAGCGGCACCACGTTGAGCTGGTAGTAGAGTTCCTCGCGGAACTTGCCGGCCTGCACCGCCGCTTCGAGATCCTGCGCGCTGGCGGCCATCACGCGCAGGTCGATCGGCACCGCTTCGTGCGCGCCGCAACGCAGCAGGCTGCGCCGCGCGAATACGCTGGACAGGCGCAGTTGCAGTTCGGGATCGAGATCGGCGACTTCATCGAGATACAGCGTGCCGCCATTCGCCTGTTCGATCAGGCCGTATTGCACCGTGCTGCCATCGTCGCTGCCAAACAGCGCGCGTGCCGCATGGTCGCGTGCGATCGAGCCCGGCGCGACGGTCACGAACGGACCGGCGCGGCGCGCACTTGTCTCGTGCAGCCAGCGTGCGAGCGCCTCCTTGTCGGGGCCCGGTTCGCCTTGCACGAGGATCCACGCATCGTGCGCGGCCAGCCGTTCCATCTGCGCCTTCAGCGCCTGCATCGCGCGACTGGTGACGACCGGATCGAGCGGCATCACGAGCTGGCTGCGCAGACCCTCGTTTTCGCGACGCAGGCGACTGGCCTCGAGCGCGCGTTCGACCGTCAGCAGCAACTTGGCCAGCGAGATGGGTTTCTCGACGAAATCGTAGGCGCCGAGCCGGGTCGCCTCGACGGCGGTTTCGACCGTGCCATGCCCGCTCATCATGATCACCGGACACGGCAGGCCGCCGCGCTCGTTCCATTCGCGCAGCAGGCTGATGCCGTCGAGATCAGGCATCCAGATGTCGAGCAGCACCAGATCGGGGCGTTCGCCGCGCCGCGCCTCGCGCGCGGCAGCCGCCGATTCGGCGACGGTCACGGCATAGCCCTCGTCTTCGAGGATCTCCTTGACCACCCCGCGAATGTCCGGCTCGTCATCAACGACCAGAATGCGTGCCGAAACCATGCGCTGATCCAGTTGCGAAAAAGAGACAGCAGCATAGCGCAAGCAGGCGGCCCGCGATCGGGCAATGCGGGATCAGCCCGCCGGTTGCGCCTCGCGAATCACCGGTGCGGGCAGGCCGGCGGCCGGCCGGGCGGCGTCCAGCAACACGCGATACGGCCAGTAATCGGCTGGAAAGCGCTCCGCCATCGCGGGCGGCGGCTCGATCGCTACGCCATTCCGGCGCGCCAGCCAGCGATCGGCACGCTCGATCAGCAGCCAGTCCGAACGGAATGGCTGGACGAACTCGGCGAACTGCAGGTCATCCGCATTGAGCGATTTCACCGAATACACCATGCGACCTTCCGGATTGGCCGCCGCCCATTGCTCGGCGGGCACCGGATCCAGCGCAGGCAGCGGCCGGCGCAGGCGCCCGAGGAACTGGAACTGGTTTTCATACAGGCCATAGTGCGCGACCGGGACATCCGCCGCCTGCAGCGCCGCGATGCGCTGCGCGGCGGGTGCGATGTCGAAACGCGGCCAAAGCGTCTGCGCGAACAGCGTATGGATTGCCGCAACCGCAATGATCGCGATCGTCGCAAGGTATCTGGCGGCCGCCAGATCGGCGCGTGGCGAGCACAACAGCGCGATGCCGAGCACGCCGGCCATCAGCGCGAACCACGGGCTGGCCGTGGCCAGATCGATGTACCAGACCGAATTGATGCGACCTGCGGCCACCGCATCCGGCAGCAGATGCAGCGCGACGGCGCCAGCGAGCAGCAGCAAGCCGGGCAACCACGGACCGAACACGCGCGGTCCCGGTCGCACGCGTCGGGACAATTGCGCAAG
>JBEBXZ010000426.1:0-3025 GCA_040391335.1 Dokdonella fugitiva
CGGCAGCGATGCGATCGAATACTCGCGATGCGGCAAGGGCTTGAGCATCTCGGCGATGGCTTGCGCATCGGCTCCCGGCGCATCTTCCGGTGACGGCAGATACGAGCGCGCGAGCACTTCGATCAATGCTTCCCTGCCAGCACCGTCATCGACCAGCGTCGCCGCATCCAGTCCGCGCGTGTTGAGCCATTCGGCCACATCCGGTTCGGCATTGCGCGGGCCGATCTCGGCGATGTCGCCCGCCTGCCATTGCAGATCCGCGGGCTCGCAAGGCTCCAGCGAAAGATGGAAACAGGGCTCACCCACACTGCCCGCATTGAGCAGGCGACGTTCCACCAGGCGCCAGCGCGAATAGCTCGGCGCCTGCCAATCCGCGATATCCGCGCTGCCAGCCAGCACGCCGAGCTGATGCTGCCAGTGGCGCAGCGCACCCTGCTCGCCGTTGTCGACTTCGATCGCATCGAACAGCGCCTGGGCGCCGCGTTGCCGCAACCATCGGTCGATGTGATGACCGAACGCGCAATAGTTGACGTACTCGCTGTCGCCGAGTGCGAGCACGCCATAGCGCAAGTCGCTCAAGGACAAGTCCTGCAGGCCGGGATCACGCAGGAAGCGCGCCGCGCAATCCGGCGCATCGCCTTCGCCGGTCGTGCTGGCGACGAACAAGGCACGCCGCGCATTGAGCAAGGACGCTGCATCGAGATCCGCGATCGAACGCAGGTCGACAACGACACCCGCCGTCCGCAGGGACAGCGCCGTCTGTTCGGCGAGCTGTTCGGCATAGCCGGTCTGGCTGGCGTGGATGAGCAGCAGTGGAGGCGCTTGCGCATCAGACGCGCTGCTCGCTGCACTCGAGGTGCCGGGCGACTTGCGCCGCGCACCACGCCGCGCCTGCCGCAGCCATGCGCACCACGCGAGATAGACGAGCGTCACGCCGAACGCCGCCATGACCCGGCCGGATCCCGGATCACCCCATGCGAGCTCGCCCTTCTGCCACGCGAGCAGGCCGAACGCGAGCCCCGCAAGCAGGAGGCCAACCACGACCTGACCCAGCGCGCCGCGGGAAAAGCGCGATGACGACGCAGGCTGGCTCATTGCGTAATCAGCGCCGAGAACGATGGCGTCATGAATTCCTCGAACGTCGCCTCGCCATTGCGCACGATGAACAGCGCGGCAATGTCGTGCTCTTGCGCATAACGCATGCCCTCCTCCACGCCGAGGATCGACAAGGCGGTCGCCAGCGGATCGGCGCTGATGCCATCACGCGCAACCACCGTCACCGACGCCACATCATTCAGGACCGGGCGTCCGCTGCGCGGATCGATGCGATGCGAATAGCGCTGTCCGCCATCCTTGAAGAAATGTCGATAATCGCCCGATGATCCCATCGAACGCCCACTCAAGCCGATCACATGCTGAGTGGAAACCGAGCCATCCGCCGCATCGCTGTCGATCGGACGCTCGATCGCGACCTGCCACGGCCTGCCATTGCCACGGCTGCCGCCCGCGCGCAGTTCACCGCCCGTCTCGATCAGATAATCGTGCACGCCGCTGGCATCCAGGAAATCGGCAATCTGGTCCAGCGCGAAACCCGGGGCGATCGAGGAAAAATCGAGCGACACGCCGCCTGGCTGGAAAATGCGCGGTTGCGCAGGATCCAGCTCAACGCGCTGCCATCCCGTGCGTGTGCGTGCCGCGGCGATGGCTGCATCATCCGGTGGTTCACGCCGCTGCCCATCCGGGCCGAAGCCCCACAGGTTGACGAGTGGCCCGACCGTCGGATCGTAGGCGCCCGCCGTATCTTTTGCGAGCGCCAGCGCGTGGCTCAGGACACGATGGAATTCTGCAGGAATCTCCCACCATGTCCCGGCTGGCGCGCGGTTGTAGCGACTGATATCGGAGTCGCTTTCCCAGGGACTCATCTGCGCCACGATCGCGTCCAGGCGCTGCTGGATGCCGGCACGCAGGATCGTTGCATCCGCATCGGTGGAAATAAAACTCACCGACCAGGTCGTGCCCATGGTCTGCCCATCGAGCGACCGTATTTCGGGTGTTTTCGCGCAAGCGGCGAGCAGCAGCGCGACCAACGCCACGCAGAACAGGTTGAAGCGGAACATCAATGCACCTTGCTGCACGGTGCGACGGCACATCACGTTCGTGGCGCCGTCCACCCTGATGAAAATCCGCGAAACCGGCGGCGGAACGCGCATCCCGCCGCGGACTTCGCGAACGCGTCCTTACTGCGGAAGGACCTCGAACGTCGCCACATAACTCGCGCGACGCTGCTTGGCCTGCGGCACGCTGGCCTTGTCGTCCTGCAACGAGGTTTCGAGCCAGTAACGACCGGCTTGCGGCCAGGTCACGCTGAACTGGCCATCCTTGTCGGTGGTCGCTTCGATTTCGTTCTGCTTGTCGCGATAGCGGATGCCGTCCGGAACGATTTCGATCTTGAGATCGGATGCGGGCTTGCCATCGATCAGCAGCTTGAAGGTCGCCTTCTCACCCGCGAACAGATCGTTCGGATGGGTCACCGCAACGAGTTCGAGGCCGCTGCCGGTCGGCTTCAACGCCGCGTCACTCGGCTTGCCGGCCGTGACGAAGGTTTCGACGCGTCCAGCCGACTGCGTGACCTTGAGATCCTTCGCATCCTTCGGCACTTCCTTGACGAAGGTTTCGGCCTTGCCGCGCCAGCGCTTCGGCTTGCCGTCCTCATCCCAGGTCGCCGACAGACCGGCATTGACCACGGCGATGCGGTAGGTGCCCGGCTGGGTCAGATGCACGTCGAAGGTGCTGCGGAACTTTCCGGTCGCGCTGTTCTCCGGCTGCACGATCGAACCATCGGGTGCGGTGATCACCATGTTGTCCAGGCGCAGCGGCACGTGATTGAAGTAGAACAGGTCGTTCGACACCGCGGCATCCACCGTGATCCACGGATCCTTGGCCGAGATGACCGTCTCCGAAGGCAGCAGCCACGCCTTGTGCGCATGGGCCGAGAGCGGCAGGCAGACAGCAAACGCGAGTGCGG
>JBEBXZ010000427.1:0-3011 GCA_040391335.1 Dokdonella fugitiva
TGACTGTCATGGGTCAGGCATTTGCCGACGAAATCTTCCGTGTGTTCGCCAACCAGCATCCGGAAGTGGAACTGCTCGCCATCCATGCGGTCGCCGACGTACAGCAGATGATCCGCCGCGCCGAAATCCGGCGTGACGAGGACGGCGGCCAGATTCCCTTGTTGTAGTTGTTCGGCATGCCCGCTGCCGATCATGCGGTTCCGGGCCCCTGTTTGCACGTGTCGGCATATCCTTTTGCCAGGTTCCCGCACGTGACTCGGTTTTCCGTCTCGGGCGACGGTTGCGATGATCATGTGGGCGGCTTTTCCCCGGGGCCCGCACATGAATCGAACGACTGCACGTGCTTCGAGCGACATCGCCTTGCACGGCGATGCCGCGCTGGTGCGAGCGGTCGGTGGCCTCGGATTGACCGCGGCGATCATCAACATCATCGTCGGCGCCGGCATCTTCATGTTGCCGGCATTGCTGCTCAGCCGCATGGGACCGGCGGCACCGCTGGCGTTCCTCGCCGGCGCGCTGGCGATCATCCCGATCGCGCTGTGTTTCGCGGCGATCGGCAGCCGCGTTGCGAGTACCGGTGGCCCGTACAGCTATGTCGGCGCGGCATTCGGCCCGGTTCCCGGATTCGTTGCCGGTGCCCTCATGTGGATCTGCAATGTCGCATCGAGCGGTGGCGTCGCTGCGGCGCTCGCGGCGCAGGTCGCCAAGGCCAATCCGGTGTTCGCCGAAGCGGGTCCGCGCAGCGTCTTCCTGATCGTCGTCTATGCGCTGCTGATCGCCTTGAATGCGTTCGGCGTGAAACTCGGCACGCGTGCGATCGGTGTTCTTGCGACGCTCAAGCTCACGCCCTTGTTCGTGTTCGCCGCGCTCGGCCTGCTGTTCGTCGACTGGAGCCAGATCAGTTGGATCGCGATTCCGTCCTGGCCGACGCTCGGCGCTTCAATGGTGCTCGTCATGTTCGCCTATTCGGGAATGGAGACGGCGCTGATTCCGTCCGGCGAACTGCGCGATGCTTCGCATAGCGTGCCGCGCGCGACGCTGGCGGCGATCCTGCTCGTCGTCCTGCTCTACGTCGGCATCCAGGTCGCCTGCCAGGGCGTGGTGGGTGCATCTCTGGCCGGCAGCACGGCACCGATCGCCGATGCGGCAGGCGCATTGTGGTCACCCGGTTTCGTGCTGCTGCTGGTCACGGCGGGCATCTCGATGACCGGCTTTCTCATGGGCAACCTGCTGGCGTCATCGCGGCTGCTCTACGCACTGGGTCGCGATGGCTACCTGCCTCGTGCGTATGGCCGTGTGAGTGCGCGCCATCGCGTGCCGCTGCTCGCCATCGTGACGCATGGCATGCTCGCCTGCGTGCTGGCGATCGTCGGCAACTTCGAGGCACTGGCCTTGATCTCGGGCGGCGCGAACTGCCTGATCTATCTTGCCGTGAGTCTGGCCGCGTGGCGTGCGCAACAGCGCGATCTGCGCAGCACGGGTCGCCCGTTCGTGTTGCCGGGCGGTGCACTGGTGCCGGTCGTCGCGGCCCTCGCCATGCTCGCCATCGTCGCCACCCTGAGCCGCGCCGAGTGGATTGCGATCGGCCTCGCCTTGATCGCGCTCATCGCCTTGTACGCCGTACTGCATCGCCTGCGGGCCTGATCGGGCGCCCCTGTGGCATCGCTTGCGTGTTTGCAATGATGCCGAATCCTCCTGCATCCCGGCCACGGCATGCTTGACGGGAATGATCCCGCCCGCCACCCCTTCCCGGAAGATCGCGCATGTCCCGGTACCCTTTCGCAGCAGTGCTCGGCTTGGCATTGGCTGTCGCGCTGATCGCCATCCCGGTCGTCGCCCAGACAAGAAGCGCCGATCCCGTGCAGCTCGCCTTCGATGAATTGATTGCCACGGATCGCGCTTTCGCGAAAGCCGGCGCGGGGTTGCCGATGACGGCCGGCATCGCAGCCGCGTTTGCCGATGACGTGATCATGCCGGTGCGCGGCCGGAGTTTCGCGCGCGGCCGGAACGCCGCGATCGCGGCCTTCGAGGAGAAGCCCGAGGATCGCGGATCGCGCGCCGACTGGATGCCGCTGGGCGGCGGCCTGTCGGCAGATGCCTTGCACGGCTTTACCTTCGGAACGCTGCGGCTGTGGCGTCAGGATGGCCAGATGCTGCCGTTCAAATACCTTGCGTACTGGGTGCGCGGGGCCGCAGGCTGGCGCATCGCGGCATACAAGCGTGCGCGCGGCGCAGACGGGGAGCCAGCGCAATCGCTGCTGCGGTTCCTGCCAACCGTTCTCGTGGCCCCATCCGATGATCGCGAGCTGCATCGACGCAACGCCGCGAGCCTTGAACGAGCCGAGCGCGCATTCTCGGACGAAGCGCAACGGATCGGACTCGGCCCGGCATTCGCGAAGCACGGATCTGCGCAGGCGATCAATCTCGGCGGACCCGCGCAGGCTGGCGTGATTGTCGGTGCGGCGAACATCGCCCGCCATGTCGATGGTTCTGAACCGGCCGTCGGCAGCGTGCTTTCGTGGTCGGCGGACGAAGTCATCGTCGCGGGTAGCGGGGATCTGGGTGTATCGATCGGTCATATCCGGCATAACACACGCGCCGCGGACGGCAGCGAACGGCCCGCGATTCCGTTCTTCACGATCTGGCAGCGCGCCAGTGTTCGTGATGCCTGGCGCTATGTCGCGGAGTAAGCGGCGTGCCACTCGCTGTTCGGTGCAACCTGCATCTGTGCAGTTCCCTTGCGCCTGCGCAGCCGGCATCGTGGCCTCTCGTCGACAGTGGACCCGCATGCGTTGACTTTGGACGTCCATACGTCCAACATCGCGCCGCTTGTGGTTTTCATCGCTTCATCTTGATGAAGCGATGAAATGAAAAGGGAAGCCGGTGCGCTCGTGCGAACGAGCTATTCCGGCGCTGCCCCGCAGCGGTAACTGGAAACGAACTTCGCCACCCGCACTGGGATTCAATCCCGGGAAGCGGCGAAAAGTAGGCGGTCGATGCACGTGCAGCGA
>JBEBXZ010000428.1:0-3010 GCA_040391335.1 Dokdonella fugitiva
CATCTCGCCTTGCCGGATCTGAAGGCTGACATTGCCTAGTGCGTAAGCGTCGGCGGTCTGGTCAGCCGCGACCTGTTCGCCGACATCCTCGAAGCCGAGGAAGAGCACATCGACTGGCTCGAAACCCAGCTTGGCCTGATCGAGCAGGTCGGAGAAGCAAACTACCTGCAGACCAAGATCGGCAGCTGAGTCGCCGGTTTCCCGCGCCTGACGCGCGGGAAGCTTCGAAAACTCGGGTTTTCCCGAGCTCGGGCAAGCCCCGAGTGATCCCGGACCTGTTTGCGCATACGTTCGAGTACGGTGCAATCCGTACTCGAGGTGCGTCATGTCCGTGTCGTTCGATTCCAATGCCGGCGCCGTCGGCGCTTCCAATACGCCCGCGTCTTCGTCCTGGAATGACTCAACCGATATCGCGCAATTTTCGCGCGCGTCTGATCCGCAGGGCGCATCGCGTGTCGAACCGGCGTGGCGCGCGGCGACCGACAACTCGGTCCTGATCGACGGCAATGCGACGAATGCGGGCAGCCGCACGACGCGCCAGACCCCCGACGGCAAGACGATCGCGGTCGATCCGCTGGAACAGACGCGCGAGGTCAGCATTGCGCGCGAACGCACGGTCGGCGATGCAGGCGGCGGACGCCAGTACGTCACCTCGGATCAACTCGTGTTCACGACGGGATCCGGCAATGACAACGTGCGGGTCACGCGCAACGACGACGGCAGCCTCGCGCTCGATGCGAACGGCGAGAAATATCGGCTGGAACTGGCCGACGGCCAGGAATTGACGATCCGCTCCGGCGATGGCGATGACGTGATCAATGTCGCCGCCGACGTCGAGGTCAACATCATCGTCGATGGCGGCAACGGCGATGACACGATCACCACGGGTGCCGGCAATGACCGCATCGATGGTGGTGCGGGCAACGATGTCATCGATGCCGGCGCGGGCGATGACTACGTGTTCGGCAACTCTGGCGACGATCGCATCGTGGCCGGTTCCGGCAACAACGTGATCTACGGCGGGGACGGCAACGACGAGTTGCTGGGTGGTGTCGGCAACGACTATCTCGATGGCGGCGCGGGTGACGACCTGATCGAAGGCGGTGCCGGTGATGACATCCTTGTCGGCGGGCGCGGCAATGATCGCCTGGATGGCCAGGCCGGCAACGATCGCGTGTACGCCGGCGTGGACAGCAACGTGATCGGCAATCTCGCTGGCAGCGACGTGATCTACGCCGCGCGGGAAGGCAATACGATTTCGGCGGCGAAAGACGCATCGAACACCGTGGTGAACGTCGACCTGAGCGGTTCGCCGGGAAGCGTCGGCGTGCGCGTCGAAGGTTCAGACAGCTTCCGCCAGCGCGTGGAGGCGGATATCGAAATGCTGCGCTCCTCGCCGAACGGCCAGAAGATGCTCGCCGAATTCGACGCCGCGGCCAGTCGTGGCAACACGGTGACGATCCGCGAACTGTCGAACGAAGAGAACGGCTACGCGATGAGCAGCGGCGGCGAGATTCGCAACGGACGCCCGAGTGCCGGATCCGACGTCAAAATCCGCTACAACCCCGAGTTCTTCATGGCCGATTTCCAGGCTCCGTCGGTCGTGCTGTATCACGAGATGTCGCATGCCTATAACGGCGTGAACGGCACGTTCCTGCAGGGCACCTATTCGGGCAGCGACGCGCAGGATCGCAATGCGGGCGTGCCGAACGCGGAGCGCCAGGCGGTCGGTCTCGAAACGACGGCGCCAGCCTATGACTTCGATGGCGATGCCTCGACACCCGCGACCACGCACAATCCGGCAGAATTGACCGAGAATGGCCTGCGCACTGAAATGGGCTTGCCGCTGCGCCTGCATTACGCCTTGTGAGGAAACGCATGATCGGCACGCTGCGCGCCTGCCACGCAGTGCCACTCGGCGCCATTAAGGAACGCGCCGCGTGGGGACAGTCCTGCGTGAAGGCGAAATCGCCTGCTGGTCCATCGCGGGTGCATTGCCGGATGAAGCGCGGCATGGGTGCATGGCTCGGCCTGTTGTGCGTGTCTGTGTGCGTTCCCCTTTCTGCTGCGGAATCCGCATCGATGCCCGAGAACAATCATGCCCAGGTCCGCGCCGCGAATGCGCTGCTCGATCTGCAACTGAGTTACGACCCGGCCCACGCATTGCTGGTTGCCGACTACCGCCTGCGCAACGAGGGCAAGCACACGATTGCCGCGTTCGACCGCGGCGACAGCATCGCGTTGGCCACACGGCGACTGGTCGCGGGAAAGAACGCGGCACCGATGCTGGCGCAGGATGGCGCGCGAGTGACGCTCAGCCATCTCGCGCTCGATCTGCCGAATCCGGCGCCGACGGTGCCGCGTGTTTCGCTCGCCGCGCGCATCGAGCCGGGGGAAACGCTGTCGGGAAGCTTCCGGATCGAAGTGCCGGACGATGCCCGCGAAGTGCGCTACTGCATCGGTGTCGCGGCATTCGACGACGAGCATTTTTCCGCCGCCGCCACGCCGGCAGGCGTCGCCCTGTGGCGCACGGCGTTCACGGTCGCCGCGCTGCAGAGCCGCGTGTGCAGCCCGTGGTTCTCGTTGGCGGACGGGCGCTTCGAACAAGGCTGAGCATTCAGCCTGACGACCAGGCCCTGAGCGCGTGCTGCACGCGCTCGAGTTCGCGGCCGATGCGTTCGGCGAGGTGATGCAGATCCTGCTGCTGGCCGAGGCGTGCGTCGCGTTCGAGACGCTGCGCGAGAGCCGCCAGAGGCCGGGCTCCGAGATTCGCGCTCGAGGACTTCAATGAGTGCGCACTGTCGATGATCGCGGCGAGGTCGATCGATTCCGCGGCAGCCTGCAGGCGTGCCACATGCCGTGGCGCATCTTCGAGATAGACGTTGACGAGCGTGCTGAAATCCGCGCCCATCAGGTCGATCAATTCCTCGACGACGCTGCGTTCGATCGCATCCTGCGTTGCGCTCGCTTCGCCGGCGACGGGTGATGTCTCCACCGCGGCGGACGGGGT
>JBEBXZ010000429.1:0-3001 GCA_040391335.1 Dokdonella fugitiva
ACGAAGCCGATGCTGATGCCGACCGAGAACTGCCGCTCGCCCCAGGTGTAGCGGAATCCGGAAACCGCGCGGCACAGCGAATCGGCGATGCGCAGCGCCTCTTCCTGCGGACAATGTTCGAGCAACACGCCGAACTCATCGCCGCCGATGCGCGCGAGCGCATCATGCGCGCGCAGGCACGATTGCAGCAGCATGCCGATCTGGCGCATCAATTCATCGCCGGCGCGGTGCCCGCAGCTGTCGTTGACGATCTTGAACTGGTCGAGATCGAGATACAGCATCGCGCTTGGCCCGGACGCCACCCGGTCGGCGAGGTTGCGCGCGAGCCGCGATTCGAACTCGCGGCGGTTGAGCAGGCCGGTCAGCTCGTCATGACGGGCCTGGTAGGAGAGCTGCGCGGCGAAGACGCGTTCGCTGCGTACGTCGCGCAACACGAGGACGGCGCCGACGATCTCGTTCTCGCGGTTGCGGATCGGCGCCACGGATTCCTTGATCGCGATGTCCGAGCCGTCGCGCCCGATCAGCAGCACGTCGCCATTGGTCGATTCGATCGGCGTGCCATGCAGGACTTTCTCGATCGGGTCGAGGATCTGCCTCGGCGTGCCGTCGTTGGTCATCGGGCAAACGCGCCTCGGCGGCAGGCCGCGGGCTTCTTCGAGATCCCAGCCCGTCAACTTCTCGGCGACCGGGTTCATGTATTCGATCAGGCCTTCCTGGTCGGTGGTGATGACCGCTTCGCCGATCGATGCGAGCGTGACCTGGGCGCGTTCCTTCTCCGTGAAAAGCTGTGTTTCGGCACGCTTGCGATCGTCTATGTCGGTGATCACGCCGGTCATGCGTGCGGCTTCTCCGTCGGCATTGCGGATCGCGCTGCCGCGGATGCTGAACCAGCGATAGGCGCCTTTTTTGGTTCGATAGCGGGCCTCCACGTCATGCGGCGTGCCCTCGCGCAAATGGCGGTCGAGACTTTCGCGCAGGGCATCGATGTCCTGCGCATGCACCAGGTCGAACATCAATGACGGATCGCCCCGCAGTTCGTCGTCTGCGTAGCCGAGCAGGGCCTTGGCGCGTGGCGAGAAATACAGTCGTTGCTCCGGCAGGTTCCAGTCCCATACGCCGTCGTTGCCGCCTTCGGTTGCCAGCTGATAGCGCTCTTCGCTGTGCCGCAATGCTTCCTTGACGCGATGGCTGCGCAGGACCATGCGGTACGACAACGCAATTCCGATCAGCAGCAGAGCGACACCAATGACCGGACGCGCGATGCCGAGTATCTGATGCACCTGGCGCGCGCCATCGCCCATGTGCGTAGCGAACTGCCTGGCGATCGGGCTCAGGCTGCCATCGATGTCCTTGATCCTTCTGCCCAGTTCCTCGATGCGCGCTGCGTTCGGCGGATACGACTGCATCTCGTGATGCAGGTTGGTCGCATAACCATCAAGAGTGAGCAACTGGGCATCCGCCTCGCGCCAGAGCTGCAGGGCATGGCGCATGAAGGGCAGCCATCCGAACGTCCGTGACAGGGCGATCACGTCGGCGACATCATCGCGATGGACGCGCCCTTGTTCCAGCCCGGATCGGGCTTTGGCGGAATCGAGCACCGGCTTCTCCATCTCCATGCGCGCCATGCTGTCACCGTGCAACAACTGCATGTTTTCGAGATAGGCCTGGTAGTGGGACTCGTCACGCGTTTGCGCGTAGCGCTCGAGATTCACCACGGCGTCCTTTTGCGCCTTCGACCAGTCGCTTTCCGCCGCGGAGTAGGCGCGTGCAGCCAGCAGGATGCTGCTGTTGAGGTGATCGATGACGAGCATGGTCGCCACGATCACGATGAACGGCCAGATGATGCCCAGCAGGTTGCGGGCGACGGAGTGAACGACCGGAACCGGCGTGGCGTTGACGTTGTTCTTGACCATGCCTGCATTACAGCAAGCCGCGTCGTTGCCGTCTGCAAGAAATTGCGACGCGGCTGACACTACGATTTGGACCCTGTCTGGCCATCATCCCGGCCGGTCCGGCTTCCAGTGCCCGTGCAAGGTTGGCGTCGGCGCCCGTAACGGCGACAATGAACCGGCGTCCGCGACGTTCGCGACGCCGCATTCCCGGAGCAGTTCGATGGCCACACAAGAAGTCAAAGTTCCCGATATCGGCAACTACGCCGGTATTCCAGTCATCGAAGTCCTCGTGAAGGTCGGCGATACGGTGAAAAAGGACCAAGGTCTCGTGACCCTCGAGTCGGACAAGGCGACGATGGAAGTTCCCTCGTCGTTTGCCGGTGTCGTCAAGGAGTTGAAGGTCAGGCTCGGCGATGAGATCTCGGAAGGCACGGTCGTCGCCCTGATCGAGGAGACCGATGCTCCACCAGCGGCCGCTGCGGCGCCTGCACCGCCAGCTCCGGAAGCGCCCGCCCGGCCGGCAGCGCCCACAACGCCGCCGCCGCCCGCCGCGAAGGCGACCATCGACACCAGCGTTCCGGCACGTCTGACTGAACTCGAGACCGCGGCGCTGGCTCCGGATCTCGATCCCGAGATTTCAGGCCCGCGCACGCCGCCGCTCGCTTTCGGGGCGGAAACCGTGATGCCGGAGAAAGTCCCGCATGCCAGCCCGGCAGTCCGCCTGTTCGCCCGCGAGCTCGGTGTCGATCTGTCCAGGGTCACAGGCAGCGAACGCGCCGGACGCATCACGCGCGAGGACGTGCAGAAATTCGTCAAGCAGGCGCTGGCCGGCGGCATCGGTTCGGCGGCGCCGGCCGCGGGCGGCGGTGCGGGCCTCAACCTGCTGCCGTGGCCGAAGGTCGATTTTGCGAAGTTCGGCGAAATCGAGGCCAAGCCGCTCTCGAAGATCAAGAAGATCTCCGGCGCCAACCTTGCGCGCAACTGGGTCATGATTCCGCACGTCACGCAGTTCGACGATGCGGACATCACCGGTCTCGAACAGATGCGCGTCGATCTGAACAAGGAGAACGAGAAGGCCGGCATCAAGCTGACCATGCTCGCGTTCCTGA